>JANYCO010000531.1 GCA_025360235.1 Cytophagales bacterium | reverse complement strand
TATTGGATCAATAAAGGATGGAGAAAATCAACAAGTATTAAATTTCTTGTATAAAAGGACATTGCCTAAAATAAAATCGCTAATCCGAAAAATGAATGGAGGGGAACAAGATGCCTTGGATATTTTCCAGGAAGCAGTAATTGTGTTTTACAGGGAGGTGAAATTAAATAGAATGAAAGAAGATACAAATATAGACGGGTTTATATATACCATTTCCAGAAATCTGTATTTGAATAAATTAAGAATGCTTAATCGGCATGCAGCCTTTGAGTATTCAGAGGAAAGTCAGTTTGCAGAAAATCCTTCTATTGAGAGACATCTTGAAATGAAAGATTCGGAAAAGGATATGATGACACTGTTGGGGAATTTAGGAGATAAATGTAAAGAATTATTAAAAGCTTTAATTTTCGATGAACTTAATTATCAAGAGGTGGCAGATAAGCTAGGCTTTGCTTCAGGAGATGTCGTTAAAACGCAAAAACATCGTTGTAAAAAGAAACTGGAATTGATGTTGGAAGAAAATCCTAGCTTATTAAAAAGATTAACAAAAGCGTCAGTATGAAAAATGAAGATGCAAATATTTCAGACGAAGCGGAGCGTTATCTTCAGGGGCTTATGTCGGTTGAAGAAAGGTTGGATTTTGAAAATAGAACTAAGTCGGATCCATTTGTTTCTAAAATCCTGGAAAAGCAGCGAGCCATCAACGCACTTATGGTGGAGGCTGGCCTAGCAGAAATTCGTAGTATGTTGCAAATTGATTTGGCTAAAAATAACACCAAAAATAACAAACGAAATTGGCTGGGCGGGGTATTTTTAATTCTTGTTTTATCGGGAGTGGGTTATTATTATATAGAACAAAATTTATTGAAAGTAAATTCAAGTATTGTCGCAGATTCAATCGGAAAGAGAGAGATAAATAGAAATGAGGAAGAGGATACTAATTATACAAAAAGAATGATTGAAAAGCCGGAACCTTCTGTGTTTGAAAATGAAAAAACAGTTATTGAAGAAAATAATTCTGCAAATATTTTTGTGAATGAAAATGAAGAAAAAGGGGAAAAATTAGAGCAAGTCGTCCTAAATCAAAATCCGTTAGCAGTAACAAGGAATCAGGAGAATGAGCTTAAAGAAACTAATTTGATTGTAAAAGACAAGACTGATATTAAAGTACATGATAATGGCATTTTAAAGAAAATAAATTGTAATCCATTAGAAAAGGAAACATTCAGTCCTTCTTCTGAGAATGCGTATCAATTGCTTTTTGAAAAAACCGAACTTTCGGAAATAATTATTTATGATAAAAAAATGCAGGAAATACGTATATTTAAAAGTGGAGATGTCTTGGATTGGGATGGTAGGAATAAGGATGGACAGATGGTGGAGACTGGATTATATAAAATTGAAGTTCGTTATTCAAATGGAGAGATATGTTTATTTAATTTAACAGTTTTTAATTAAAATGATTAATAAGAAATATATATCGTTAGTCGGATTGTTGATTTGTATGCTGTTGAATACTTTTTCAAAAGGGCAATTTGTGTCGATTACTGATCCGATTTTAAAAACAGCTCTAAATACAAACTATAGGTCGTATATGTCTGCAGATAGTTTATCTTTGGATACGGTTTTAGCTGCTACAAAAACAGGGACTTTGCAATTACAGTATTTTGGGTTTAGTAATGTTTCAGAATTGAAATATTTTAAACAAATATCATTTTTTCAAACAGTAGATAATAATATAACAAGTTTGCCTGATTTGTCAGGAATTCCAACATTAACAGCGATAGATATCAGAGGAAATCCATGGGTAAATATTAATGATTTAAATCCTGTAAAAAATCAGCTAAATATGATACTTCTTAGAAAAGTTGGGTCTGGTCCAACTATCAAAGATTTTTCATTTTTGAATACATTTCCAAATTTAAAAAGTATTCAGTTTGCAAATTTCAATGCGGAAAAATTGCCTGACTTTAGTCTTTTTTCAGGATTGACACAAGTGAAGCTTAATAATAACAGACTATCGTTTTCAGATTTACTTCCTTTGACAGCTTTGCCAAGTTATGCGACTATTCTTGACGTTATGCCACAAAATAAGCTTACCAATGATACCACAGTATTGGCATTTGTGAATACCTCATTTACGCTATCTATTCCAATAGATACAGGAATATCAGGCATTACTTATGACTTTTATAAAAATAATACTTTAGTTCAATCTTCTTCTTCAAATAAATTGGTAATTAATCAGGTGAGTACATTGGATTCGGGAACTTATAGGATGGAAATAAAGTCTTCTCATCCTTTTTTTGCAAGTGATACTTTACGAACAGGGAATTATAGAATTAATACGTCCACATGTCCCGTCATAACGGATGTTGAAATTCAGTTAACGGATGCTTGTGATTTTATTCCTGTTGAAATTAGAAAAATAAATGCTCAATCTAATTATCCTGTTACTAGTATTTCTTTAAAAGACAAAGTCAGAAATAAAAATTATTTATTTTCACTTTTGGTTCAGCAGAACCTTCCAACCGGAGTTTATGATTTACATATTATGGATACAAATGGGTGTAAGTATACATTGAAGGATTATGTTACGTTAAAACTGGCTGAAAAATGTTCAGATGTTTTTAGTCCCAATGGAGACGGTATTACGGATGTTTTTTTTATTGAAGGGACAGGAAGTGTTTCAATTCACAATAAGCAAGGAATTAAGGTGAGGGAATTGTCCTTGCCCAATTATTGGGATGGGAATGAC
>JANYCO010000509.1 GCA_025360235.1 Cytophagales bacterium | reverse complement strand
GGACACCACAACTGTTCGGAAGATTTGTTTTCAACAATTTATTGAAACATGGTAGAGCCGTAGGCTCGAAACATTTTGTAGCCCCGGATTTCAATCCGGGGTATGAGATATTATTGGTATAGTGAGGGGCTGTGCAAAAAGGGTCTGTTTAAAATAATTTCAGACATACCCTGCTTCTCTATATTGTATATGTTGATTTAAGATTGGTGTATTGTAATATTTATATAGGGACTGTAGACTAAATCAAGCCTTTTATTTAAGAGGATTTCTCTTTATGAAGCCATTTTTAGATTCATGAGATGAACTTTTCTGAGGTTGTGAGCCATTGCGATCAGGCAGAAGTCAGTTTTTACTTTTTTTAATCCCCGCAGATGGCAACGCCTGACACCCATGTTATGTTTTATATCTCCAAAACAACTTTCAATTTCAACGCCTCGCTTTTTACGAAGTTCCCATCCTTTTTCACTTTGCAAATTTGCTCGCATTTTCCTTTTGTAACCTTCCAGTTTTTCATTGATATGTAATCGACGATTTATTTCCTTTTTAGGGCCGCAACATTGATCGAAGAACGGGCAACCCCCACAATCGTTAGCCTCATATATTTTAGAAGTTGCCTGATAACCACTTAACCGAGTGTCGGTTTTTAGCTCTTGTTTGAATACAAGAATTTTATTGTTTGGACATATATAAGTGTCAGTTAAACCATCGTAAATAAAACTATCATTTGAAGAAGGGGCAGGTTTATATCTTTTCATTTCTTCCTTATGAAGAGATGGATATTTCAGATAGTTTTCCATCCCTGCACGTTCAAGTATCTCGCAATTTTCCTCTGTACCAAAAATACTGTCAGCCATCACATTGGCTGGAACTATATCAGTAAGTTGCTTCAATTGCTCCAGATGGTCGTTAAAGCATGTGGCGTCATTGGTATTTTGGTGAACACTACAATTAATAATCATTTGATTTTCACATCCGGCCAGAATATTATAGCCAGGAAGAATCTCCTGATTTTTCATTCTCATTCCTGATGCGTCCTCGTCGGTTTTATTATAACCACTGCGCTTTCCAGCTGTCTTGATTTGCTTATCATATTTAATAATTTTCTCTTGCTGATCCTGCAATTGCTTTTTGATAGCTTCAGCTTTTTTCTTTTCCCTGATAGCTGTCTTTTTTTCTATCAGTCCGTTAAGTTTAACAACTTGCTCATTGATTAATTCCGAAGTAACCCGTGTATTATCAGTTCCAGTCTCTTCCAGATCTTTCTTTTTATATTCTTTGTCTTCGACTTCATTTAAGACATCAATCTGGCTGAACAGATCCCTGCATTTTTGCTCTGTTATTTCTTTATATTTAACAGCGCTCTTCTTCCATACCATTTTATGTTGATTGCCATCTGCTCTAAAAGTACTTCCATCACAAAAATAGTTTTCCATTTTTATGTAGTTATGCGCTATTAAAAAATTGAGCATTTCCCTGAATATATCTTCTATCACATCCTTTGCCCTGCAACTGCGGAAATTGCCAATGGTCCTAAAATTCGGCTTATTCCCTGCAGTCAACCACATAAAATGAATATCCTGCCGGACCGCTTTAGCAATTTTACGGGTTGTATAAATTTTAGTACAATATCCGTATAGCAACACTTTTAAAAGCATCCGGGGGTGATAAGCACTTGTTCCACCTCCTTTATATGTTTCCAGGAAACAACTAATATCTATTCGATCAACGAAGGAATTAACAACCCGTACCAATTCGTTTGGCCCAATAAGTTCATCTATGGAAACAGGAAGCAGGTAGGGTTGATTGGGGCTATATGTTTTGAATTCAAGAGAAGTTTTTACATTTGCCATGTAGGATTTTTTATGCAAACTAAAATTACTACATAGAAGAGCTGCCTGAAAGGGACAGCTCTTTTTATTTGCTCACAGTTGTGGATATTAATGACCCTTTTTGCACAGCCCCAACTGGTTGGTAGCAAATTAGCATATAGGGGAATGCGTTCCGTAGCCCCGCCCGGTGCTACGCTGTTTCTTTGAAGATATATTTTTCATCCCAAGGCACCTCATACCCATTTAATAATCTCCTGTATTCATCTAGAAAAGATTCTTTTCTATGATGAATCTCCTGATTTATTATATAATTAATCACATTGGAAACATGACTTTTTGAATAAGAGAACGCCCCATAACCCTCCTGCCATGCAAAAGGAGATGTACACAGGTTATTTTCTTTCACCCACTTACTACTTTCTGTTTTTACATTCTGCACCAACGAAGAAATTGATTGGTGAGTTCTCATTCCAATAAAAATATGCATATGGTCTGGCATACTGTTAATTTGAAGCATTTTATGTTTATTTGATTGAAAAATACCAGTAATATATTGGTGGAATTTTTCATTCCATTCTTTTGCAATTAATGCTGCTCTGTATTTTACTGCAAACACAAATTGAATGTGAAGTTGAG
>JANYCO010000498.1 GCA_025360235.1 Cytophagales bacterium | reverse complement strand
GAAGAAGATTATTTATAGGCTCATAAGTTAGTTCGATATTATGATAAATGTATTGCTCAATGGCTTCATTTTTCTTTTGGATCTCGAATGTTTTGTTTCTTATTTTTTCTTCTAATTTCTGATTGATCTCTCTAAGCGTATCACAATTGTGTTCATATTCTTTCTTTTTAAAAATTGATTGTTCGGCAGATTGGTTTAAAAGAAGATTAAGTGAAGTCAGTTTTGTGATCTCTTCCATCAAAAATCGTTTAAAGTAGATTGCAAAAAGAATAACGGCAAACAAGCTAAAAATAAATGTATCAGAGGAGGTCGAATTATGGATAAAGAAAAATTTATGGACAGCATTTTCATTGCTGATACTGTAAATACTAAATAAGATCATTGAAAAGAGAAAAGTAAGATTCAGATAAAGAACAGTTCTTTTAAAAATCAAAACAAACGCAATCATTGCGATCAGGAAGTTAAAATCGGTAGCTCCCCTTGTTCCTCCAAATTGAATAAAATTTATCGTCAATAAAATTACAAGAAGAACCCCAATAAGTGCATGAACGGTATTGATTTTTTTGCTTCTTGCAATTGTGATTAGTAAACTTCCAAATACTGCAGTAATTAAACTATCTACCAATACTTCTGTTGCATGAAACCCTTGAATAAAATCCTGAACAATACCAATCGATGTTCTCGCAAATCCTAATCCAAAGACTAATAGTAAGATTTTTGATTCTAACGACCTATCATGGTCTTCAAGTGCCTGCAGAATTGGTTTTAGAAGAATGTAATGCTTAATTCTTTGAAACATTGTCAGCTATATTAATTGAGAGATTGAGTCTTTAAAGAATACTGAAGTTTCAAATTTCGGTTTCCTCGAATAAAAATACAAAAAACTACTTACATGGGCAATTTTATTATTAGTCAAACTAGTTAGAGAGATTACTTCTTCAGAAATTTAGGGAAGTCCTCTATCCTTTCACAGCAGATCTGCTCCATCACTTGTAGCAACTGTGCTTTCAAAATGGAAATCGTGTGGTCTCCTCCTTTTTCACCAAGGGCTGCTGCACCATACATAAAAGATCTGCCCATAAATGTAAAATCAGCACCACTGGCCATAGCTCTAGCCACATCCGGCCCTGACCTAAGACCACTGTCGATCATTACTTTTATTTTATCTCCGTACTTCGTTTTTATGTTTGGCAAATTTTTTATTGTTGACTGTCCTGCATCTAATTGTCTGCCTCCGTGGTTTGAGATAATGATACCATCTAACCCAAGTTTAACAGCTCTTTCAGCGTCAAGTTCGCTTGCTACTCCTTTGAGTACAAGTTTTCCTTTCCACATGTCCCGGATAGGTTTAATTTTTTCTTCGTTGAGCCTTCCGGAAAAAGTTTCATTCATAAACAAACCAAGTTGTTTAAGATCTATATTTTTTGGCATATAGGGTTTTAGATTAGCAAAACCTGGCTGGCCGTGCAACAAAGTTCTTAGTGCCCAATTTGGTTTCCCTATTATTTGCAACATATTTCTCAGTGTCATTTTGGGAGGCATTCCTAATCCGTTTCGGATATCGTTATAACGGAAACCAAATGATGGAACATCGCAGAGGATTACCAGTACAGGGCAATGCGCTGCTTCGGCTCGTTGGACGAGTTTGTCTCTGAGACTGTTTTCAGCCGGATGATACAGTTGAAACCATGCACGTCCATGAGTTATTTCACTTATAGATTCAATGCTGGCAGTACTTACGGTACTAAGTATAAAAGGAATATTATGTTCGAAGGCTGCTTTGGCAAGGATCTCAGGAGTCTTTGGCCAGATCAGTCCCTGTAAACCTATTGGCGCTATTCCAAATGGAGCATCGTAGGTATGTCCAAAAAGTTCTGTTTTTAATTCTGATTTAGTATGTTTGCTTAGATAGTCTGGAATCAGTTCCACTTCGCGGAGTTCGGAAGTATTTTTTCTAAGATTTACTTCTTCGTTACAGCCCCCTTCCAGGTAATCAAAAGCAAAACCCGGAATTCTTTTTTTTGCTTTTTCTCTTAGGAAATCTATCGAGGGGTAGTTTGTATTGAAGTTATGTTTCATTATTAGTAATAGTAACTATTTAAAGTAAATTTAAGCTTTTTTGATCATCCTGGTGTTGTTTTTACATATATTTATTTCGTTTCATTTTAGATCAGGAATCCAATCATATCCAAATTTTCTTGCAATGCAATAACTGTTGGAAAGCCACGTTCCTTTTGTGAAATTCCATCCATTTTTAAGGTACTCAGGTTTTATTTTACAAACTTTAAAATCTTCGTCCATTTCATTATTGCGAATCATAAACTCTTCATAGAAGGGCAAGTTGCCCATCAAATAAAAATCTTGAGCCAGTTGAATAAATTGCCATTTGTTGTTTAGTTTAATTTTGCCAACCAGAATATTGTCAAAAGAAATATCATTATAATAGGCAGGACAGTAATATTGCAAAATTTGTTTCCC
>JANYCO010000493.1 GCA_025360235.1 Cytophagales bacterium | reverse complement strand
CATTGGCAAGGGAGTTAAGCCTATATCGTTGGCAAAGGGTACATATGGCAACCCGATGGTTAATAATAGAGATAATACACTTAATATAAAAAGATATTTCCCTGGTCTACTTTTAAAGAAATTTTTATGCGTTCTTATTATAAATAAAATAAAAATTTCAGATAATACAGATTCGATAAACCATCCCGTTTGAAATTCCGATTCTCTCACTTTCAACAAATACAATAATGTAAGAAAAGTAATGAGGTCAAATAAGGAGCTGTGAATTCCAAAAATAACCATATAATTTCTTATCCTTTTAAGATTCCATTTACCAGGTCTTTCCAATTGCTCTTGATCCACATTATCAGATGAAATAGTAAGGAATGGAAAATCAGTAAGGAAGTTAGTTAAAAGTATTTGTTTGGGCAGCATTGGTAAAAAGGGTAATATTAGTGAAGCCGCAGCCACACTAAACATATTACCAAAAGTAGAACCGGTATTGATGTACAAATACTTTAATGTATTGGCAAATGTTTTTCTTCCTTCCTTTATACCATCGATTAGAACCATCAACTTTTTTTCGATTAACACAAAGTCTGCCGCTTCTCTGGCCACGTCCACCGCATTCTCTACCGATATTCCTACATCGGCAGCATTGATCGCCGAAACATCATTAATGCCATCTCCTATGTATGCCACGGTATAGCTCATTTTTAATGCAAGTATGATCCGTTCCTTTTGTTGTGGTTCAACTTCTGCAAAAATATGAATGTCCTTTACCAATTGCACCAATGCTTCCGGACTTGTATTAAACAATTCCTTTCCAGTCATTATTTTGGGATCTTTTATACCAGTACTTATGGCAATGGCCTTGGCAACATTTTTATTATCACCTGTAATGATTTTTAACCCTACCTGCAATTTTGTCAATTCAGCAATTGTTTCTATAATATCAGCTTTAACAGGATCACTCAGTAAAATTAACCCGGCAAAAATCATATCTACTTCATCCTCTTTTGAAATAGTTGAAGTCTCAATATTTTTATAACAAATACCAATAGCACGTAATCCTTCTAATCCATACTGCTCAAACTTTTTTTCTATATCTGTTCTATAAGCAGTAATATCAACAATACTTCCATCCGCTAAAATTATTTTTGTACAAATACTTATAATCTGAGTAAAGGCTCCTTTGCTTATCAATATTTTTTTATTGTCAGAAATAATGGCAATGCTCAATCGTTTTCGAATAAAGTCATAAGGGACTTCTCCAATTTTTTCAGTAGCCACTTTAGGGTCAATTACTAACTGTCTTAACGCATCATCAATAGGATTCGAATAACCTGTTTCAAAAGTTGCATTCCAAAAAGCCAGCTGTTTTACAAATTTATTTTCCTGACCAAATCCATCTATTATTCCTGTTACTACAATTTTTCCTTCTGTGATGGTACCTGTTTTGTCAGTACACAACAAGTCTACCTCTCCAAGATTCTGAATAGAGGATAATTTTTTTACGATTACCTTTTTCTCCAACATCCGTTTTGCACCAGCACTCATTGCTATGGTGGTAATTGCCGGTAACAATTCCGGTGCCATGCCAACCGCCAATGCCAACGCAAAGAGGGCCGACTCCATAATGCCTTTGTGGTTTATCAAATTTACGACAAGAATAAATACAGAAAGCATTAAGGTTATTTTCATAAGAAAAAAACCAAAATCTTTAATCCCCTTTTCAAAACTTGTTTCAATAGAAATAGATGCACTTTTTGCAATACTTCCAAATATTGTATTGTCGCCAGTCTGAATAACCAATGCCTTTGCATTGCCGCTTACAATACTTGTACCTTCCCAAACCGAATTTATTCTCTCTGATAATTCAGTGTGTTCGTTCAACGCTCCAACATCTTTCCTTACAGGAAATGACTCTCCTGTCAAGCTTGATTCGTTTGCATGCAATTCATTCGCTTCGATAAGAATGCAATCTGCTGCGATCATGTCACCCGCTTTTAAAATTAGAATATCCCCTACAACAATATTTTCCGAACTAATTTCCTGAGGTTTTCCATCTCTAAGAATTGTGCTCTTATGAGAAATCATGGATTGTAACTTCTCCACAACTTTACCTGCATTTCTTTCCTGAAAAAAACTAAGAAGCCCTGTTGATAGTACAATAAACAATATTATAAAAACATCGGAAGTGTCGCCAAGAAAGGCGGAGAATATCACTGCTCCAATAAGAAGAAGCATAAGAGGGCTCTTAAACTGGCCGATCAAAAGCAAGAAATCCTTTTTGAATGGAGAACTTCTCCTTTTATGAATTCCTGTTTGACGCAGAATTTTTTCTGCTTCCGATTGTGATAATCCTTTTTCAGAACTGTTTAATTTCCGAAACCAATAGTTGGCATCAAATTGCCAAAAAGTAGTTGTGTTAGAAGTTTGCATAAAGTTAATTTCGATTTTACATAGGAGACACCCTCATGCTAACAATTAATTTTTACAATAAAATTGTTTGTCCCATATAAAATTACTCGTTTTATGTAAAAACTCCTATTAATAAAAAAAATCTCTTAATCACCAACAACAGACCGTAGAGCAGTATTATAAGAATAGGTAGTGTTTACTTTAAGGAACTAGGACATACAAATACTGTCTTTGGCAAATCGGTCTTTGAGAGCGTGTTGAAGCCTCCATCTATATCTACCAGATTTTCAAACCCTCTTGCCTTTAAAATCGATGCGGTAATCATAGAGCGATATCCTCCGGCGCAATGAATATAGAAAGTGTCCTTTCTGTCTAAGGTGTTTATCCAATCGTTAATAAAATCTAAGGGCTTGTTGACTACATTTTGAATATGTTCGGCTTCATACTCAGAAGATTTTCTTACATCAATAACATTAATTTTACCTTTTTTAGATTTCAAAGCAAACTCTTCAGCAGAAATAGAGGTGATTGTATCAATCTCTTTACCTGAATTTACCCAAGATTCAAAACCTCCCTTCAAATATCCAAGGGTGTGGTCATAGCCAACGCGGGCAAGGCGAGTTACTGTTTCCTCTTCTTTGTCAGAGTCGGTTACCAATAAAATAGATTGTTTCAAATCCGTTATCAACGCTCCAACCCAATTAGCAAACTGACCGTCTAATCCAATATTAATAGAATTTGGAATAAACCCTTTTGCAAAACGTTGCGCCTCCCTGGTATCGAGGACTAAAGCATTTTCCGCCTCTGCAATTTCTTCAAATTCCATTGGAGAATAAGCATGAGCCCCTTTTTTTAATACTGCATCTATACTTTCATAACCCATTTTATTCATCATTGCGTTCTTAGG
>JANYCO010000446.1 GCA_025360235.1 Cytophagales bacterium | reverse complement strand
CCACTCTGTCAAAGCCAAAGGCTTTGGAGCTAGATTGGCGAAAGTTTTTAATTGTGAATTCAACAAATTTTTTGCTCCAAGTGTTTCATCTGATGCAGTAGTCAATATAGTACTAACATTGGTTTCGGTAGGACTTGCCATATACATGTGCACGATAAGGAAATCAGCCATAGCAGCAGCCTGGGTGATGACACCACTGTTCCAGGTTTTTGACACAGGGCCAACAAATTTGGTATCGCTGCTAAAAACTACAATTCCTATTTTAATATCCGATCCAATTTGCTTTGCCGCGGCTCTCATGGAATCGATAAAAACTTTACTATGTTTTCCATATAGGTCACCAGAAATTGTTAAAGGTTGTCCGTCTTTGTTTAAAGTCTGGTCAATTGTATAACCCATTTCCCAGGCTCCATAATTTTCATTTCCAATTTCCCAGTACTTTGTTCTTCCTTTATCGTATCGTACCCAATTGGCGGCATAATGTGCAGCTGCTGCAACAGGATCTTTGCTCGTGCTATAGCGGGCATAAGCATAGTTTACACAAATTATCCCTTCTGAATTTGTTTTTGTTAACATATCATAATAATTGGTAAGCGACATCGTCCAGGAAGCATTGTCAGCACCAAAATTTTGTCCATTGAATGGAAAACCAGGTGCCAGATCTTTCGGTGCAGTTGCAGCAGAGGTAGCATCCCAGAAATATTCATTCGATATATTTCCTCCTGGCCATCTGATTACATTAGGACTAAGATTACTTATGGTATTCATAAATCCAGGATTTGAATTAATTTTACTATCCCAAATTCCTGCATTGTTGCCATAGACATATTTACTAACCTTAGTAATGGTATTGGTAGCATCGACCAAGACGGTGGTTGTTGAGGCTGCAGTTACTGGAGCTGCAAGGGTATAAGCTGGATTAACAATTAGTTTAGGTTTCCAATTGTCTAAGAAAAATCCGGGAGGAGTCGATTGACCAAATAAAAAATTTATTTCAACTAAAATAAAGCTGCAAATAAAGAGCAACTTTATGAATATTAGTTTGTAATTTAATTTTGATAAAACAAACATAATTAATTATTTAATAAGGTTTTAAATATAAAATACAGCAGTCAATTGACTCACTCAGGCATAAAACACATAAGGGTAGGATTTGGTAAACAAAAAATAAAAAAATCTTAACGCCAATCACTTCTTTGGTATTTTCTAAAACAAAAAAGGGGACACTACCAATAAGTAGTTTCCCCTTTTTATTCACTATTGATTCGATTAGAATTTCGCAGATTTCTTCACAATCTTTCCTAATTTATCTTTCAAATCTTTGAACAACTCTTCGGAACCATTGCGGACGTTGCGTTAAAAGGCAGCCCGCTAATAGAAACAAGAAAGGTTAAGATTTTGGAAATAACATTGTGATTCATGCTTTTCGAATATTTCCTCCAAAATACTTTGGTTTAATCCTTCCCCAAGATCTATACATAATTGGTCCTTAAACTCTATCTGCTTTTTCAACGCAAGGCCCGCCAAAGTTGCGCAAAGAACTCAAAAGGAGGGAATAGTCAATTATTTTCATTCGCAAAACAATGATTATCAATAATTTAATCATTAACAATTAACAATTAACCATTTATCAATTATCAATTATTTTCCCTACCTTTGCAGTCCCTAAAAACGGGAGTCCTGCACAGGGTGTGAGGGATTTAAGTCAAACAAAAAATTTCAGCCCCAGTTGCTCTAAGGCTGATGTAATAAGAGCGAATTATTTATGACAAATTTAGTAGACGATTTTGACTGGGATACAGTAGTCGACAAAAAAGGTTTTGGTGGAAATTATTCAGCCAAAGAAAGACAAGATCTTGAAAAACTTTACGAAGGTACCCTTAACCAGGTAGAAGAGAAAAAAGTTTTAAAAGGTGTAATCGTTGGTATCACCGACAGAGAAGTAATCGTAAACATCGGTTTCAAATCTGACGGATTGATTTCAATTTCTGAGTTCCGTGATCAAGGAGAAGAATTGGTTGTAGGACTTGAAGTAGAAGTTTTCATTGAAGATCAGGAAGACAAAAACGGTCAGCTTATCCTTTCAAGAAAGAAAGCGAAAATCGTAAAAGCATGGGATAACATTCAAGAAGCTCTTGAAAAAGACCTTGTGATCGACGGTTTCGTGAAGAGAAGAACAAAAGGTGGATTGATCGTAGACATATACGGTATCGAAGCGTTCTTACCAGGATCTCAAATTGATGTTAAACCAATTCGTGATTTCGATATTTTCGTTGGTAAGAAAATGGAAGTGAAAGTTGTGAAAATCAACAACACAAATGATAACGTTGTAGTCTCGCACAAAGTGTTGATCGAAAAAGATATCGAAAAACAAAAAGCAGAGATACTTAATAACCTTGACAAAGGTCAAGTACTTGAAGGTGTGATCAAAAACATGACCAACTTCGGTGTATTCATCGACTTGGGTGGTGTTGACGGTCTATTGCATATCACTGATATCTCTTGGGGTAGAATTAATCATCCAGAAGAAGTACTTAAACTTGACCAAAAAGTTAACGTGGTGGTACTTGATTTCGATGATGAGAAAAAACGTATCTCTTTAGGTATGAAACAACTTACTCCTCACCCATGGGAGTCATTGTCTGCTGATGTTGTAGTAGGCTCTAAAGTGAAAGGTAAAATTGTAAACGTTGCTGATTACGGCGCGTTCTTAGAAATACAAACAGGCGTAGAAGGTCTTATCCACGTTTCTGAAATGAGCTGGTCTCAACACTTGAGAAACCCTCAGGACTTCATGAAAGCTGGTGATGAATTGAACGCAGTTGTTTTAACATTAGACAGAGAAGAAAGAAAAATGTCTTTAGGCATTAAACAACTTTCTGAAGATCCATGGACTAAACAAGATCTACTTTCTAAATATGCTGTAGGTACTAAACATACTGGTATCGTTAGAAACTTAACGAACTTCGGCTTGTTCATCGAACTTGAAGAAGGTATCGACGGTCTTGTACACGTATCTGATCTTTCCTGGACTAAGAAAATCAAACATCCATCAGAGTTCATCAAAGTTGGTGAAAAATTAGATGTAGTTGTTCTTGAGTTGGATGCTGAAAACAGAAAACTTGCTCTTGGTCACAAACAATTAGAAGAAAATCCTTGGAATACTTTTGAAACTATCTTCGCTATCGGTTCTATACACAAAGGAACTGTCGTTTCTAAAAACGATAAAGGCGTAATGGTAGAGCTTCAATACGGTATCGAAGGTTTCTGTGCTTCTAAAAACTTAGTGAAAGAAGACGGTAAACTTGCTGAACAAGGCGAAAACTTAGACTTCAGAGTACTTGAGTTCTCTAAAGACGAAAGAAAAATCGCTCTTACGCATTCAAGATTGAACGAAACTCCAGTTGCAGAAGAGAAAAAAGAGAAAAAAGCTGCAACAGGTGGTTCAAAACAGAAAACTGTAAAAGAAGTAAACAAAGAAGTTGAGAAATCAACTCTTGGCGATATCTCTGCTCTTTCTGACTTGAAAGATAAAATGAATGACAAAAATTAATTATTAATTGTTAATTATTAATTGTTAATGATAAATGTTAAGCGTCCGATGATTCAAAACCATCGGACGCTTTTTTTGATATGAAGAACAAATTTAAATTTTTTGCATTCCTTTTTACTTCCTGGATTATCCTCCATTCTATTTATATAACCATAGACGGGCTCAATGATGAAGTTCAAAAAGCAGACTGCATTCTAATTTTAGGAAACAAAATAAACGAAGATGGCACCCTTTCCGATCGTTTGAGAAGCAGAGTAGACAAAGGATTAGAACTTTACAGGCAAAAATTTGCTCCTAAAATAATTGTAAGTGGAGGACTAGGAAAAGAAGGATATTATGAAGCCAGAGAAATGAAAAAATATCTAATTTTAAAAAGCGTAGATTCCTCAAATATAATCATTGACGATAAAGGTCTGACGACTTATGAAACGATGGTCAACTACCTTCCAATTGCCAGGCAGTATCGATTAAATTCAGTCATTATCGTTTCCCAATTTTACCATCTAAGTCGAAGCAGAAGTATGCTTAAATCATTAGGCGTAGATTCTGTATATACAGCCCATTCTGATTATTTTGAATGGAGGGATTTCTATTCATTGGCCAGGGAGTTTTTTGCCTAC
>JANYCO010000420.1 GCA_025360235.1 Cytophagales bacterium | reverse complement strand
CAAGAAGCTAAAGAAAGAGTGGATACATTAAAAGAGATAGAAGTTTTACTGTTGGTGATTACACTCTTTATTTTATTTTTGGAAGGGTTATTTATTTTCCGCCCTGCTGTAGCCCAACTTAAGAAGACGATGTTTAAACTCATGGAGTCCGAAGCCAAAGCAAATGACATCAATAAAGAGTTAATTTCTGTAAATACCTCTTTAAGAGATACCGAACAGGAATTGTTAAATTCGACAAAAGAAAAATATAAACGCCAGATGGTAGAACAAAAAATTCGTTCTACCTCTTTAGTGAAAGGGCAGGAGAGTGAGCGAAAGCGAATTGCCCGTGACATACATGATGGTGTAGGTCAAATGCTCACCGCCTTGAAGCTCAATATAGAAAGTATAGTACCGGAGCTACTTCCTGAGAAAGAAAAGGGACGATTAGAAGAAGCGAGAAAGCTGATAGGCAAAACAATTGCTGAAACTAGAACAATTACCTTTAACCTGATGCCGAATGTGTTGAGTGATTTTGGAATTGTTTCAGCTCTCAAACAGTTGGCGGAACAAGCTTCTAAAACATCCGGAGCCAACGTGGTGTTTATATGCCCTAATTCCTTTAGTAGGCTGGATAAAAATATCGAGATTGGTGTTTACAGGATCTTTCAGGAGGCTATTAATAACGCCGTAAAATATGCTCAAGCTAAAGAAATCTCAATAGAACTTTTATTAAACGATAATTATATCTACCTTAACATCACAGATAATGGAAAAGGGTTTAATATGAAAAAACCAGATCTTGATTCTGATCATAAAAAAATAAATAACGGTATATATAATATGCAGGAGCGAACCAATCTTTTGGATGGTGAATTTAAGATCACCTCTACCTTAGGAAAGGGCACTAAGATCTGGGCAAAAATTCCTGCAAAATATCAATAGTATGGATAAAATAAGAGTTGTTCTGGCAGATGATCATTTTGTGGTGAGAAATGGGATAAAGACACTCATTGATGGTTCAGAGATTGAAATAATTGGAGAAGCCAGCAATGGTGTAGAGGCCGTAGAAGTGGTAAAGCGTTTGTCTCCCGATGTAATATTGATGGATATCTCCATGCCTCAGATGAATGGATTAGATGCTACTGAGATTATCAGCAAACAATATAAAAGTTCCAAATCGCTTATCCTTTCTATGTACGACAACGAAGAATACATTCTTAGTGCAGTAGAAGTAGGTGCTCAAGGTTATTTATTGAAAGATGCACCAAGAGAGGAAATTTTGAGTGCGATAAGAACAGTTGCGAGAGGGGAGAAATATTTTAACAGTTCTGTTTCGAATATTATCATCAACGGATATATAAAAGTAAAAAAATCAGGCAGCCCTGAATCCGATCTTAATGTAAAGTTATCTAAGAAAGAAATGATCATTCTTAAAAAAATTGTTGAAGGGCTTAACAGCAGACAGATTGCAGAGAAGTTGGAACTTAGTATCCGCACAGTGGATAACCATCGTGCAAACATGATGAAAAAACTTTCCGTTAAAAATGCCGCTGAATTGGTGAAATTAGCTATCGAAAAGAAAATGCTCTAAATCGATGCGTGACATTACCAGTAAACAAATTTCCCTTCGTACTGCTATTGGAACTGGTATGGTTTTTTGCAGTAAGGAAACACTTCAATTAATAAAAAATAATAAAATTCCAAAAGGAAATATTTTTGAATTTGCACGCGCTGCAGCATTTTTCGCAGCCAAAAAAACAGATGATCTTCTTCCCCATTGCCATCCGGTCACTATTGACGGAATGGCAATTGAGTTTGAAATAATAGAAGGAGATAAAAACGGGATACTAATTAAAGCCGAAGCAAAATCAATTGGCAGAACGGGTATAGAAATGGAAGTCCTGACAGGCATATCTGTTGCAGCATTGACAATCTATGACATGTTGAAGCCATTGGATAAAGCGTTAGAGATTGGTTCTATAAAACTCCTGGATAAGAAAGGTGGGAAATCAGACCGTCAAAAATATTTTAATACACCACCTACTTGTGCGGTGTTGGTTTGTTCGGATTCTACTTCAGAAGGAAAGCGGGAAGATAATTCAGGAAAAATTATAATGGAGATGCTTCAAAATTTCAAGGTGGAGCAAATAGAATATAAAATTGTACCAGATGATAAAATAAAAATTCAGACTCAAATAAAGGAATGGGTAATAAAGGATATTCATTTTATTTTTACTACTGGGGGTACAGGACTTAGTCCTCGCGACAATACAGTAAATGCAGTAAAAGAAATTTTGGAGCGTGAGGCTGATGGAATAACGGAAGCTATTCGTGCCTACGGACAAATGCGCACACCTATGGCCATGATGTCCAGAGCAGTGGCAGGTTCTATCGCACAAACATTGATTGTAACACTTCCTGGTAGTAGTGATGGCGCAAGAGAAAGTATGGAAGCAATTTTGCCAGGAATTT
>JANYCO010000404.1 GCA_025360235.1 Cytophagales bacterium | reverse complement strand
CTGTTTAATAGTATTCAAATGATGAATCTTATAAAATTGTCCATTAGACCTATAGTAATTTTGTTATTATTTGTAGGTGTAGCAAAAGCTCAAATAAATACTCCAGCAGGGGCTATTATACCCTTTGGTTCAAATGCATCTTACCCTTTTGGGATGATGCCTACCAATTTACCAACTGGAGGAGCCTATGGAAAATCAACAGATGCAGCCAATGCTTACAACACCTGGAAAAGTAATTACGTGGTAGCATGTGGTGCTCAATTCAGAGTAAAATTTGATGACCCTAACCAAACAGTATCAGAGGGGATAGCTTATGGAATGCTACTTGCAGCCTATGCAGCAGACAAAGCATTGTTTGATGGATTATGGGCTTATTATAAAGCCAATGCCAATGGTAACGGAGTGATGAATTGGAGAATCACTGGTTGTTCGGGTGTCAATGGCTCGAATGGGGCTTCAGATGCTGAATTGGATGCTGCTATGGCATTGCTTGTTGCAGATGCTCAATGGCCTTTAGCGGTTTCTCCCTACGATTATACTACTGAAGCTACTACTCTTATAAATAAAATCAAAAACCTGGAAATGGATGGAACCAATTTTCAGGTCACAAACGGAGACGCCTGGGGGTCTGGCACCGATTGCAGAAACCCTAGTTACCAGGCTCCTGCGTATTATAAAATATTTGGAAACGCAATCCCTGCGGACGCTACTTTCTGGGGTACAAATGCAGTAAACGGAGCATATACATTAGTTCAGGCCAATGCAAATACAACAACAGGGCTTGTAAGCGACTGGTGTACTAAAACAGGAGTTACTAATGCTTGTCAATCAGGAAGTGTTTCAGGTCAATTTGGTTACGATGCCTGTCGAAATCCATGGAGAATGACCACTGATGTTATCTGGTTCAACGAATCCAGAGCAAGAACTCAGTGTGATAAAATTGCAAGTTATATAAATGGCCAAGGTGCAGCAAACTGTGGTGGTCCAAGACCTCAGAATGGAACCGGATCCGGCGGGCACTTTGCTACTTTCGTTTCAATGTACGGTGCAGGTGTAATGGGTGGTACTCCGGCAACATATCAAACGCTTTTAAATTCAATGTATACCCAGACCGTTGGGGTTTCCGATTTTTATCAAAACTCAAATCCATCAGGTTATTTCGGAAATACATTAAGATGCGTTTCATTGTTTGTAATGTCTGGCAATTTCTGGAAACCAGGAACAAGTCTTACACAGGAAATAAATGTGCAATTAGGAGGAACGAATGTTCCATCAGCTTCAAATATAGATTTGGGTAATGTACAACAAGGCACAAATGGAGATTTTACTTTTACTATTCAAAATCTTGGAGCAACAGCACTAACAATTACAAACCCAATTGCGATAACAGGAACTGGTGCAGCTAAATTCAGTATTCTTACAGCTCCTCCAGCTTCAGTTGCAGCAAACGCTTCTGCAACTTTTGTTTTACGTTTTACTCCGGGAGCAGCCGTAACCGGGCCGTTCAACGCCACATTAAGTATAACAAACAACGATGCAACTGGAGGAGAAAATCCTTATGTCATTAATGTTCTTGCTACAGGTACAACAAATCCAACGGCACCTGAAATTGATGTTCAATATAACAGTACATCGTATGCTTTAGGTAGTACATTTAATTTTGGAAACATTACTCAAAATGCAATCGGATACCAATCTTTCACAATAAAAAATACAGGTTCTGCAAACCTTACTATTTCAAGTATTACGGTTACAGGTACTGGATATAGTTTGTATGGAACAGCTCCGGCTTCGATTGCTGCAGGCGCGTCAGCTACATTTACAATTGCTTTAAGTGCAGGAGCAACTACTCCAGCTACAAAAACAGGAACGTTTACAATCAATAATAACGATGGTAATGAGGCTGCTTATTTAGTAAATCTTACTTCTCCCGTTATTACTTGTGTAGCTTCAATAACAGCTTCACAGATGTTGGAAGATTTTGAAGCGAATAATAATATAACTACAGCCTTCTCGCCGCCGGTAGGAGCAGCTTATTCACCAACTGCCGTTAACCCAAATATGAGTGGATTAAATATAAGTCCAATCTGTGCAACAATAACAAGAGATGCGACTACTTATGTATCCGTTAGATATCAGCCAGGTTGCGGTTCCGCTGCTACTTTTGATTTTACCAATCCTGTAATAAGTATGTTGATTTATTCTCCTGCCGCTGGGATTCCTGTTTTCTTATCTCCTAAAACTGCAGCAGGTAATCCAATAAATGCGGATTATTCCTCCGATTCGAAAACCGTTACCACAAAAGTGAATCAGTGGGAAAGAATATATTTCGATATGTCCATCATAGCTGGAAATACAACCGTTCGTTTTCTTGATTTAATGATTGATCCTCTTGGCGTAAACGGAACTCCTTCTAAAATTTACAAATTTGATGATATTAAATACGACGTTGTAAATTGTATAACAAGTCTCCCTTCCTCTCAAATTTTTATGGACTATGATAATGAAAGGAATCTTAATTTTGTTTATACTTTAGGTAATGCAGCAAATGCATTAAGTGAAGTATTTCCTAACCCAAGTGCAACAGGTATAAACACAACTCCTAACGTTGCAAAATTTGTCAGGTACAATGCTTCAAAATTTCAGGGCTGGCGTTATTCAGGTTGCCAAAACAAAATTGATTTATCAGCTACTTCTGTAATAAGTGTAAAAGTTTATTCCGGAGCTGCCAATATACCAATCAACATGAGTCTAACGACTTCAGGAGGGGCACTTGTTCAAGGCGTAACTGTAAAAACAACCGTTGCTAATAGCTGGGAAAAACTTTACTTCGATTTTTCTGCAAGTAAAACAAGTACTACAATTGCCTTTATGGATATATATCCAGATACTGGAATCGTATTCCCTGCAGCACTTACTTATTATTTTGATGAAATACGATACGATAATATTCCATGTGCCCTTCCGGCAACTGCAAATGCAGGCACTGACCAAAGCATATGTGCAGGATCCGGTGCTGCTTTGACGGGAGTTAAAACAAATGCAACAGGTGTTATATGGTCAGGAGGAACGGGTACTTTTACCCCAAGTGCTACAGCACTTTCAACTTCTTATACACCATCAGCCACCGAAATATCAGCAGGATCAGCCACCTTAACGCTTACCACTACAGGTATGGGAAGTGGTTGTACCGCGGCTTCCGATCAAATTGTAATTGCTATAACTCCTGCACTTACCGTTGCGAATGCCAACACTGACCAAAGCGGTTGTGTTGCCACAGCTACTCTCGCAGGAAATACTCCTATTGTTGGAACAGGTGCTTGGTCTGTCGTAACTGGAACTGCCGTTATTACCACTCCAACCAGTCCAACATCTGGACTTACAGGATTGGTAGTAGGATCTGCTACATTAAGGTGGACCATAAGCAACGGTACATGCACTCCGTCAACGGATGACGTAATCATTACGCGTACTGCTCTACCAACAGCTAGCGCAAATCTCGATCAGGTAATCTGTAGTTCTGGCTCAGCAACTTTAGCTGGCTCAGTTACAAACGCAACAGGAGGAGCATGGACAAGTTCAGGTTCTGGAACATTTACTCCAAGTAATACGACCCTTGCAGCGGTGTATACACCTTCTGCAGCAGATAAATCAGCAGGCTCTGTTACTTTAACGCTTACGACTACCGGAACGGGAAGTTGTGCAGCCGTTAGTGACGGAATGTTGTTAACAATTTTAGCGCTGCCAACCACATCGAATGCAAACATAGATCAAAACATTTGCGGCACTATAGCTACCTTAGCAGGGAATACCGCCACAGTAGGAACAGGATCATGGTCTTTAGTATCTGGAACGGCAGTCATTACAACACCTGCCAGTCCTACTTCAGGAATTACCGGCTTAGGTGCCACCGCAACATTACGTTGGACCATCAGTAATGCACCATGTGCTGCGTCTACCGACGATGTAATCATCACACAGGTAACTGCACCAACAGTATCGAATGCGAACATAGACCAATCGGTTTGCG
>JANYCO010000393.1 GCA_025360235.1 Cytophagales bacterium | reverse complement strand
CTTACGGAAGAATTCTGAATCAATATATTCGTTCTTACGAGACTTTTAAAATTACTGACAAAGACAGCAGTTACAAAAAGAATTTTTATGTATGGGATTTTACAGTAAAATACAAAACTAAATTTCTCGGCAAAATGCTCATACTTGGAAGCTACACAAGTTTCAATTCAGTGAGTGACAAACTTTGGGCTGTACCCGTCTTTACCAAAGCTGCATTTTTAAGACAAACCTATGAAGAAATAAATATGAATTACCTGATGTCTTCCGGTTTTAATCTTACAGCACAAATAGGTTTTGAAAAAGTAGTAGGAAACAAAAGACTGGAAATGACAGCAGATAATAAAACCGTAAATCAAAACGGCTACTGTCTTGGAGCAGGGTTTGACTGGATGTATTCCAAGAATGCTGGACTTTATATCAGGCAAGTTTACTTCAGTCATAACGATGTAAATTTTACCAAAGACAAATTTAACGGATGGAACACCATTGCAGAAATTAAAGTGTTCTTTTAAATAATAAGAAAAGGGAGTTATACCGATAAACAATTTAGAAAGTGAAAAAAACAAACGTATTGATTTTGGGATTAATAATGGCTGCTGCCGTTTCCAATGCTCAATTCAACAAGGTAGTTGATTATTCAGGGTTGTACCGGATGAATGGTACCTACAACACGCTTAGTGGGCCAGTGTTAAACAATGACTCGCTATCCGAACGCAGAAGTTCGAATGGTTACGCGTTGTTCGATTTTGGAATTAATGTAGCACCTTATAAAGAGTTAAAAGTAAGTACCATTCTTCGTTCCCGCTCACAGGTAGGCGCTTTCTTCGGTACCGGAAATTTAATCCAGTTTCGTCAGATCAGAGTAGAAGGTAATATTGCAAAGGTCGTAAAATATCAGTTGGGAGATATTGATGTGGGCATGACGAAATACACATTATACAATCCTGATGAGTCTTATCAGGATCATGAGTCGGAAGCGTTTGCAATGCGACGTAACATTGTGGCTTACGAAAATTTTAATTACGGAAACAACTGGCGTATGCAAGGGGCTCAATTCGAATCCTCTCTTCTCTTTGGTCGCTTTCTTGAAAGAGTGAAAGCGAAAGCAATTCTGACCCGTGTAAGGAAAGCCGTTGCTACCAACATTCCTGATCGATATGTGATGGGAGGGACGTTGACTGTTTTACAAAGTAAAATTATTCAGTTGGGCGTAAACTATGTTACCATGTTTGACAACGTGGGATCGGCATTGGATACCGCCTATAGTTTTTCTAACCGTGTAATAACAGGAGAATATAAAGTAGCCTTGGAAAGTAATAAGATTTTAGTCAACCTGTCGGGTGAATTTGGACCTTCGTATTTTAAATATCATGTGGCGAGTAAATTGAAAACAGAAAAGTACAACGATTATTTCTACGATTTAGGTGCCGCTGCTACGTATAAGCCGGCTAACTTAAAACTGTATGGAAATTATCGCAATATTGGTCCTCTTTTCTCCAGTCCTACCGCGCAAACCATTCGACTATTTCCGTTTAATACACCAACCGAGTTGAGTAAACTTAACAATGGTACCACAGGCAGACAGGCTACAATGTATGACCGTATGACACAGGAAGGACTCTATAATCAATCTATTTATATTGGCTTAATGCAGTATCTTCCAATTTATGGCAACGTAACACCTTATGGAGCTGCAACGCCCAACCGACAAGGAATTACAGCAGGAATGTCTTATTCGGATTCATCATCCATAATTACATTAGATGCAAAAATCGATAAGCTCTCAGAAATTAAAGCAGAGGGAACAAATAAACTTAGAAATTTCAGTGCGTACCAAGGGGGCTTCAATCTTGACCTTGGGAAATTGGTTGCTTCAAAAAAACAATTAGGTATTAGTTTGGGAATGCGAAATGAACAAACAATGAGAGGTGGTCAGGCACCGATTAATTTTAAAACGAATCTGATCAACTCAGGGGTGAACATAGAGGTGCTGAATAAATTAGATGTGCTACTCGGTGCCAAATACCTTACGGGTAAAGGAAATGAGCTCCTTGCTCAGAGAGATTTATTTAATACAATTTTGTCTTTCAACGACTATATTATTAATTCCAAACAAACTATCTTAACTGGAGGATTGCGGTATCGGTTCTTTAAAGACTCCTACCTGACTTTCCAGTATAATCACTTTGATAACCACGATTCAATCAGCGCTGCTAATAATTACAAGTGGGGACAAATCTGGGGAAATATGACGTTAAAATTTTAACACCATTGTATATGAAAAAAGGTATACTGTTTATTACTCTATTTTCTGTCTTCTTGTCTTGCAAACGAGACACCGATCCAAATAAATTTGGGCCGGAGACCATTATAGTTTCTGAAGACTTTACAGTAACTGGCTTTACCGTTAGTCCATCCAATTTTATTAACCTTGCCACTCAGGACGCCTATTTTAATTGCACAATGTCTCAGCGGGCAGAATTTAAATTCGTCATTAGCGGATTACTTTCAGGTGCCGTGAAAACAGTAAGCGGAGCAGGGCAGTCGATTGATATTCTAAACAGCACCTGGACAGGAGACAGTGATAATCTGAATCTCTTCAGATCCGGAGAAAAGTGCTTAGTAGAATTGTCCTTTCATGGCGCGAAAAAAAAGTATTACGATACGATAACAGTTACTGCTGAAAATAGTTATCCCAATACTATCCTCATCAATAACTTTGAAGGAGTTTTTTTTGATAAACATGGACCTAATGTGGCAGCTTATGGTAATTATTTTGATGGAGGTGATTCTGCAAAATCGGATATCAAATCAGATAATACCACAAAAACTTGCGAAGGAGCTCAAAGCGTACTTTTTGATGGGGTAGATGTAAATAAAAGTTTCTATATTGGTGGTATGTATTTTTTTCCAGCAACAACTACCTATAGTTTTGCTGGCTATGAACCGGATTCATTGTATTTTAATACCTATCTTTATTCGTATGGAGACAATAGTACTAATTTTGTTTTTTCATATACAGAAACAGATGGTGATATTTGGACCAAACAGGTTTCTGTAGATGGATTGGGCTGGACACTGCTCAGTTTGCGCCTTAAGGATTTTACGGACAGTAATCTAGGTTTAGGAAATGGGATACTTAATCTGGATAAAATCACAGGGTTTAACATTAATTTAAATGCAAAAACAGCAGGCACAAGAGCTCGTGCTAATCTGGATTATATAATTGTTAGTTACGGAAGACCTTTTGAACCTTAATAGTTTTGAAAAATAATTGACCTATGAAAAATATTCTTATACTAATAACAGGCTTACTTTTACTTTCATGTAAAAGAGATGCAAACAAATTGGATTCCATCGGACCAACCTATATTACTACAGAGGAAGCCTTTGCCGTTTCTCCTGATCCGGCGAATTTTACTTTAGGTAATGTACACTTCAATGCAAAATTGACGGCCAAAGCCTTATGGAAAATAGAAGTAAGAGGACTGAATTCTGGTGCTGTTAAAAGGTTTTCAGGCACTTCACAAATTATTAATAGTGCTACTGCAAATTGGGATAGTTCTTCTGATACAACCTTGGCGTTTAAATCAGAGCCTTGTATCGCTACACTTTATATTCCTGCTTCTAAAGTTACCAAAACAATTAATTTTAATACCATTGTTTATAATGGTCCTTTTAATATCACACAGGCATTGGCCATTAACGCAACTCCGGTTAATTTTCCATCATCGGTTTATTTTACTGCAAAATTCAGTAATGTGAAAAATTGGATTCTTACAATTACCGGGAGTACTTCGGGAGCTGTTAAAAAAATTACAGGAAGTTCTATAACGTTATCCTCTTCTAATACGAGTTGGAATGGCTCCAGCGATACGGCATTTTTCTTCCGTGCAGAAACTTGTCAGGCTGTATTAAGTTTTCAGGATACTAGTCTTACAGAAACTGTTAATTTTACAATTGCTACACCTAAGACGCATCCTGGTTATCTGATCAATGATTTTGAAGAGTCTGCCTTTGGTTCCTATTTAGGAAGTAATAATGGTACTTATTTCGATGCGCCTGATCAAGCTACGAGTACTATTGATTTATTTACTTTTTCTCCGGCTATCGAAGGAAATAAAGTGCTTCGATTTGATTGCAACGATGTCAACTCTTCTTACTATACCGGAGGAGTGTTTCATAATTCCACAGCGAGTAATTACGGAATCGCATCCATGAGTAGCGATTCGCTTTATCTGAATTTATTTGTTTACGGCTATGCTAGTGGCAATGCTTCATTAAGTATTGAAATTATGGAGAGTGATGGAGATCGCTGGCAGCCTGCACAATTTTCAGTTACCTGGACGGGATGGAAACTGGTCTCCTTAAAATTCAGTCAGATGTCAGACCATCTTGGTACAGGAAATATTACAAGAGAATCAAATAAAATCAATACTGTTAATATATCTATGAATTCTGTGCCGCAAGGATTAAATTGTAAAGCACTGGTTGATTATCTTATATTTACCAAAGGGACGCTAAAACCATAAAGCGATTAAAAATTTAAAATTAAATTGAGAAAAGGTTTGTATAACTTTTATCTGGTTTGATGGATCGATAAATATTAACAATTTGGTAGGATGATAAGAAAACTGCTTTTATTACAACAATTACTGCTACTAATCTTTATACCTGTATTTTCTCAACAAATTTCAGAGAAAACCAACTATCAAAATCCTATCATCGCAGGAGATCATGCAGACCCAAGCATATTGCGGGATGGCGAGGATTATTATATGGTGCATTCCTCTTTTTTCTTTTACCCCGGTTTGTTGATCTGGCATTCTAAAAATTTAGTGAATTGGAAACCAATAACGCATGCACTTCATAAAAATTTAGGTTCTGTCTGGGCGCCTGATCTCGTTAAGTATAAGAAAAAATATTATATCTATTTCCCAGCAAACAATACAAATTATGTAGTGACCTCTACTTCCATTAATGGTCCATGGAGCGATCCCGTTGATTTAAAAATAGGAAACATTGACCCAGGTCATGTGGTGGATAGTGATGGGAAAAGATATTTATATTTTAACGGAGGATGTTATGCTCCGCTAAGTGAGGATGGACTTTCAATAACAGGTGAGGTGAAGTATGTCTACAAAGGTTGGGAAATCCCTCGTGACTGGAGGATCGAATGTTTTTGCATGGAGGGACCTAAATTAATTAAACACGGGGAGTATTATTATCTCACCGTAGCAGAAGGAGGAACAGCCGGTCCGGCCACAAGTCATATGGTAATTTCTGCAAGGTCGAAATCACCTTTAGGTCCTTGGGAGAATTCTCCTTACAACCCAATAATTCATACAAAAGAAAAAACTGAAAGATGGTGGTCAAAAGGGCATGGTTCGCTTGTGGAAGATAGTAGTGGAAAGTGGTGGA
>JANYCO010000376.1 GCA_025360235.1 Cytophagales bacterium | reverse complement strand
CCAAAATCACAAGCGATTTAAGTGCCCTGGAAAAAGAGCTAGCTAAACTGGAAAATGATTTGGCTATATGAGGTACGATAAAGTTAAATCATCTGGCATTGACTGGATAGGGAATGTCCCTAATCATTGGTCAATTAAAAGAGTTAAGGACATAGTAGTTAGAATTGGTAGTGGTGTTACGCCAAAAGGTGGTAGTGAAGTTTACGTTAATTCAGGTGTTCCATTATTGAGAAGTCAAAATGTTTATGATGACGGTTTGAGAATTGATGATGTTTCTTTTATTGATGAAGCAACACATAATAAAATGAAAAGTTCTCAATTAAAGCCAAATGATATTTTGATAAATATTACCGGGGCATCTATTGGTAGAACTTGCATTGTGCCACAGTCAATGCCAACAGCAAACATAAATCAACATATTATCTACATAAGGCTAAATAGAAAATTAGTACCATATATTTCAAATTATTTCAAAACTTATGCAGTAAAGGAATACATTAATTTAATTCAAGCAGGGACATCAAAAGAGGCTTTAAATATGGGGCAAACTTTAAATGTACCTGTCATTTTACCACCACTTGAAGAACAAAATCAAATTGCCCAATACCTCGATACAAAAACTCAAGCAATTGATAAAAAAGTAAACCTCCTTACTAAAAAATCCGACTACAACAAAGAACTACGCAAAAGCATTATCAATGATGCAGTGTGTAAGGGCTTAGATAAAAATGTGAAGTTGAAAGAAAGTGGTATCGAATGGATAGGGCAAATACCTGAACATTGGGAAGTGAAGAGGTTGAAAAATATTTGTGACTATGTAAACAGAGGTACAAGTCCTTCTTATGTTGAATACAGCGCCTTCAAAGTAATCAATCAAGCAACATTTAGTAAAGGCTATTTAAATGAAGAAAAAATACAATTTACCGACAAAAAAAATACTGAAAGAGGCACCTTAAAATATGGTGATATTCTAATAGCATCAACAGGTGGCGGTGTCTTAGGCAAAACAGTTTTATTCAATAAATCCGATAAAAATTATATTGCAGATAGTCATGTGACTATATTAAGAGATGGTAGAAAGCGATTTGCGCCAAGTTTTTTACACTATTTTTTCTCGATTAATTTTCACTTAATTAATGACCTGCTCGCTTTGGGTTCCACCAATCAGACCGAATTACAGAAAAAGGATCTTCTAGCTCTTCATTTAGCTATTCCACCTTTAGCAGAGCAAACGGAAATAGCCACCTATTTAGACACAAAAACGCAAAAGATAGATGCCATTGTAGCCAACATTCAAAAGCAAATAGAAACACATACTGAGCTTCGTAAAACATTGATAAACGATGTAATTACAGGCAAAATAAAAGTTACTAAAAACTAGTATGAACGAACTAGACCTACAAGATAAGTACCTCATTAACTTTCTTTGCGAAAGGCAGGACGGACTCCAATACAAAGAAGCGAAGGCAAATACTGTTTCGCCTCAATTCTTTTTGGTTGAGGATCTTAAACACTTCCTTTCCGAAACCAGCTTAAATAAAGACAACTACAAAAAACTGTTACGGAAGTTTGGCAATGAAAAAGAATTGCTGGATGCCATTGCCAACGAATTGCACGATAGGTTAAAGAGTGCGGCCAATATGGCTTTGTTCATCAATACAAACAAAACAATAACCTTTGAGGGTATTTCTTTGCATTTGTTTTACCCGAGTGGTAGCGAAACTCATGAAGACACCTTGTTTAGCCAAAACATATTTTCTGTTATTCAGGAATTACCCTACACTTACAAATATGAGGGCAAACAACGCTTTTCCTTCCGACCCGATTTAACGTTTTTCCTCAATGGCATTTTCTTGGGATACAGTGAACTTAAAAGCAACTACACCAATCAAAATGCACGAAGCAACGGCAGAAAGAAAGTAGCCAATGACTACCTCACAGCAGTGCAGGAATATCTAGTCATTGCCGATGGCAACGATATTTCTCAGTCCATCCGTAAAGACTTTTTAAAGATTTTTGAAAAAGCGATACATATCACATCAACCGACCTTAACGAAACCTATGTAATTCGGAATATTAGCAACCAGTTTGAAGAAATAAAATCAATCGTTGCTTCGGGCTCCTACGATTTTACGCCCTATGATAATAAAATCGAAAAAGACTTTAAACAATACCCTCTTCGCAACAAAGAAGCCAACAAAACACAACGCTTCGAAGAGATATTTAAAGCTTTGTACGACAAAAAAATGATAGAGAAAGAAATACTCTATTATAATTTTATTGAACGAGAATTAATTAAAAAAGAAGGTAGCAAAACCAAAGAGTACAAACACAATGACGGAAGACTGATAAGCCCACGTCCGAAACAAAAATTTGGTACAGACAAAGTTCTAAGCAAAATAGATGAGTTTTTAGAACACGAAACCGAGCCAGACTATTTCATCAAAAAATTAGAAAAGGAGCTAAAAGACAAAGGTGTAGGCGATGAAAAAATAAAAGAACTCATTACCAAAAGGCAGAAGTACCAAAACAATAAAAATGTCTATTCATTATTGCTCCAGTATTCAGCAGGATTTGGCAAAAGTAACATCATTGGTTGGACAGCATTACAACTAAAAGACCTCCGTAAAAATGGGGTATATGTTTATGATAAAATAATGCTGGTTGTTGATAGGTTGCAATTAAGAGATCAGTTAGATACCATGCTGCACAATATGAATATTCAAAAAGGAATGTTCATTGAAGCCTATGACAAAAAAACCTTCGCTACAGCTTTATCCAGCGATAAAAGAATAGTAATTGTAAATGTTCAAAAATTCGGTACCGTTAAAGACATCTTAGATGCCTCAACAATAAAAGACCTGTCAAAACTTCGTATTGCATTTCTTATCGATGAAATCCATAGAAGCAATGACGGAGTTCAGAATCAGGAGATGATAAGTATTTTTGATGAACTGCAAAGTAGTTTTGACAATAGCACCGGATATTCAAAAACACTTCACAAAAAGAACTTAATAGTAGGTTTTACTGCCACGCCAAGCGACCACACTTTAGCAAGATTTGGTGAGTTTAATAAGTATGCCGAAGCCGAGAAAATTTGGATACCTTTTGATAGCTACACAATGAAAGAGGCTATTGAAGACGGCTACATTTTAAATCCGATAAAAGGCATTGTACCAGTTTCATCTAAAATGTATTTTGAATCACCTGAAAACGAGTTAGAAGGCTTTGAGGGAGATACAGGTTACGAAGATGTTCCAGATAATACTGATACAGGTTTTGGGGCAGATGGTAAAAAATACGCCATTCGTAAAAAGAAGATATATGCCAACCCACAAAGAATAGAGGCAATCTCTCATTTCATTGTTGAGAGATTAGTTACCACGGTGTACCACAACATAAGAGGTACAGCAAAAGCAATGTTGGCCACAACATCGATTCCAAATGCTATCAAATACGCTGGGTTCATCAAAAAGCATTTCAAGGAAATTACTAATCAAAAGAAATACGAAAGATTTAAAGACGCTCCGGTTTACATCGTTTATTCTGATAGCCAAGACCACCAAAGCAGCAACAGTATTAATGATGGTGTAAATGAGAAAACGGTTTTACAGAATTTCAAATTAGCCAAGAATGGAATAATAATAGTAGTCGATAAATTACAAACAGGCTATGATGAACCCAAACTACATACTTTATTCCTAGACAAAGAAATAAGGGGCATCAATGCTATTCAAACCATATCAAGGGTAAACAGAACCACCAAGTACAAGAACGACTGCAAAATTGTTGATTTCTCTTACAAGAATATAAATGTAAAAAACATCAAGGTAGCGTTTGAACACTTTAGTAATGTAGTAGTGTCAGACTTTGATCCATTAGGCGATGAAGGTAAATTGGAAATATATTACAAGGAATTAAAAGAACATTCCTTACTGGTTTCACAGTACCCCAATTTTGTAAAATACAATCAGAGTACTAAGGATATAAACTTGATTTTAGAAATGCAAAATACCTTTTCTGACTACATCAGAAAAAATAAGGTAGATGCTAAAAAGCTAAAAGGCACAATCAACAATTATTTCAAGATTTTAAATCTCATTGAATTTGTAATTGAACTAGAAGCAAAGTATAGTGATGTTTTATTTTTAGAGTTCCTGCGCAAGTTCAATACTGAGTATAACCACATCTACAAACCAACCGACATAATAGATGATGTTGAAATTTACTTTGATAATAAAATAGGTATTGTAGCTCCGTTAGATTATGTGACAAAACCTGTAAAAACCTCTAAGGTAAGCGAGCCTGATGGTGAAGATGGAAATAAATTCAAATACAACATTCTTAAAGTAATTGAAAAACGGAACAACGAGGAAGAAGCTATTGCCGAAATGATAAAAGATTTTGAGGCAAAAATTGACACCTTTTTTGATTACATAAAAACAGATGATTTAGGGAAAAGATTAATTGCAAAAATTACCGATGATGGCACCGCTTTTAGCCAGGATGAGATTTACAGCGACTTCTCAAAAATCTACAGAAAATACATTATCATCAATAAAGAGTTAGGAGAGTTTTTTAAACGAGAAACTAAAGACAGCTTAACCCAACTCTGCGATGATTTTGAAAGAACTTTAAAAGACAATGATATTATTGATGGTTTAGAGTTACCAAAACAACCTAAACCCCCTAAGAAGTAATGGCCAAAGATAAAATCACATATTTAGAACAGCTTAATAAAGCTTACATCCAAAGTTCATCACAATTCGATAAACAGGTTTTGTTTATTGCTTCAGGTGCATTAGGTGTTTCATTGGCTTTCATCAAAGACGTAGTGAAATTAGAAGGTGCGACCAACAAGCCCTTACTATTGCTTGCTTGGATAAGTTTTGGTACTGTAATACTTATTTGCATTTTATCACATTACACATCACTAAAGGCAATCAATTTCAAAATAGAGCACATTCATCAAAAGACAGATAAAACATCAAAGAGATTTGATTTTTTTACTAAGCTATTCAATATTCTAATGATAGTTTTTCTTGCAGGAGGGCTAATCTTATTGAATGTTTTTATTGCCATAAACATCTAGCCAAAATAATCGATGAAATAGAAATGGAAGATAATACACCCCAATCCTCAGATATAATATTTTACAGTAGCCCGGAAGGCGATGTTAAAATCGAAGTCATTTTCAATGATGAGACCTTTTGGCTCAATCAAAGAAAAATGGCTGATCTCTTTGGCGTTGATGTAAGAACGGTAAACGAACATTTACAGAACATCTATAAAACCGTAGAGCTTGATCGGGAGGCAACTATCCGGAAAATCCGGATAGTTCAAAAAGAGGGTTTACGAGATGTTTCCCGCGATGTCGATTTTTTCAACCTTGATGCAATAATTGCGGTCGGTTATAGGATTAATAGTTACCAGGCAACTCAATTCCGTATCTGGGCTACAAAGACACTCAAAGAGTTTATTATCAAGGGGTTTGTTTTAGACGATACACGCCTCAAACAAGGAACGCGGTTTGGTAAAGACTACTTTGATGAGCTGTTAGAACGTATCCGCGAGATACGCGCAAGCGAACGGAGATTCTACCTTAAAATAACCGACATATACGAGCAGTGCAGCATTGATTACAGCAAGGAAGCAGAGATAACCCAAACGTTCTTTAAAACGGTTCAGAACAAACTCCACTATGCCATATCCGGCAAAACAGCCGCACAGATAATTGCCGAAAGAGCTAATGCTACAAAACCCAATATGGGGTTGCAGACATTTAAAAATGCACCCAAAGGCAAGGTGTTGAAAGGTGATATTAGTATTGCCAAAAACTACCTCATAGAAAAAGAAATCAAAGACCTGGAGCGTATCGTTTCCATGTACCTTGATTATGCTGAGAATCAGGCGGCAAGGCAAATACCAATGAAGATGACAGATTGGATATTAAAGTTAGATGCCTTCCTTCAATTCAATGAATACCAGATATTAAAAGATGCAGGTAAAGTCCGTCATGATGTAGCGATGAAGCTTGCCGAAAAGGAGTACGAGAAATTCCGCGTCACCCAGGATAAAAATTTTGAAAGCGACTTTGATAAAGAAGTGAAGAAGCTAACCTCAAAGCAGGATAAACCTAAAAAAGGAAAAAAATAAACATAACCCCAAAAACCTCCGATGTCTCAAAACCTACACTTCAATATACTTACCTTCGACTGGCCTACCGGAACAGTAAAATTCAATTTCCATAGAGAAGAACAAAAAAAGCTTCCGCGTATTCACAAAACATCATTCCCATCTGCAATAGAAAGCATCTTCCCGAACATCCCATCCTCACAGAAATTCATTGCTACAACATTTACGGGAGAAATGGAAGGCTTCACTCCGCTGCACATAGATTTCAAAAAGGAAAATCCAGACTTAATTAAGCTCTACTACAACAGGCAAATAAATTATTATTTTCGAAAAGTAACACCGCAGGTTATCAAACAAACCTTCATCAAAGAAAATCAGATCTGGATTCTCTTGGAGAATCAATCCACCGATAAATATTGGCTGTACGATAAATTCACGCTGAGCGTTCAACTGGCAGAAGTAAGCAACTATCCTGAGCTACAACTTTCATACGATGGAAGATCGAAGGTGTTAAAACGCAATGTAACGGACCTTATACAACATATAGAGCCAGAACAATTTAATTGGGTTCTCCACGGCAATCAAATAGCCAAGTATGAAAAAATGGCCGCTTGGGAAGATGTAGATTATAACAACGTATATCCTCAGCTAAATAAAAACCTAAGAGGTTCCCTCGGATTTCCAATAGAAACAAAGCCAAGAGACAATCGATACAAAGGTTACCTTTCAAAAATTACCAAGTTTTATGTAGATTATTTAGATAACGAGGAGTTTAGAAAACTTATTCCACTTCATAAAAATGGTTTTCTACCAGTTGCTCTTGCCCGCGTAAACGCAACCGATAAAGATTGCAATAAATTATCATTTGGCAAGAAAACCGGTACAGACGGTTTTGATATTGCACCAAATAATGGAATGAAACTCCATGGTCCATTCAAAAAGAGCCCCTACAATAATATTCACGTCTTCTACATACTTCATAAAGACAACATCGAAACAGCTAAGAAAATCAACGGTTATCTACAAGATGGATTGGGCTTTTTTAAGGGTATTTATAGTTACGCAGAAGTGCTCCTTCACACCGAAGATAAGTTCAGTATCGGATTCAACGATAAAGAAAATCCGATTGCAGAGATCGAAGAAAAACTTAAAACAAGAACCTTCAATCCCGATTCAAAATACATTGCAATTTACATCACCCCATTTAGTAAGTACGAACAAGACTTATCAAAACGAGAAATCTACTATAGAATAAAAGAGCTACTATTAAAACGTGGCATCACTTCTCAAGTAGTTGACCCGGCAAAAATAAAACCAGAGGATACTAAAAACACCTATGCGTATAGCTTAACAAATATTTCCGTTGCCATACTGGCTAAGTTAGGCGGTACACCCTGGCGTTTAAACACACCTGTAAAAAATGAACTCATCGTTGGCGTAGGAGCATTTAAACACACAGCAATAGATGTTCAATACATTGGTAGTGCTTTTAGTTTTAATAATACAGGAGGCTTCAATCGCTTCGAATATTTTATGAAACACGAAATAGATGTGCTGGCAGGATCTATTTCCAGAGCCATTCGTGAATACGCAACAGTAAACAATCCGCCCGAACGGCTTATCATTCACTTCTATAAAACGATGAGCGAAAAAGAGCTTGCACCAATACAAGCTGCTTTGGAGGAAATTGATTTAAACATTCCGGTATTCATTGTTTCCATAAACAAAACAGAATCTGAAGACATTGTAGTATTTGATAAAGGCTGGGCGGAGTTAATGCCTTTAAGCGGCACATACATTAACATTGGTAAAAACAGATACCTGCTTTGTAACAACACACGCTATTCCGGAGCCAACCATAGCGCAGCAGATGGATATCCGTTCCCGATAAAATTGAAAATTGATTGTAACGACAAAACACAACTACAGGAAACAAGAGTAACAAAAGAACTCATTGAGCAAGTGTACCAGTTCAGCAGAATGTATTGGAAATCCGTTCGCCAGCAAAACCTACCTGTAACAATTAAATATCCCGAGATGGTAGCAGAAATGGCACCTCACTTCGAGGAAGGAATACCAACTTACGGAAAGGATAATCTTTGGTTTTTGTAAATTTTTTCTTAAAATATAAATTTAATACTAACATCTAGTTTACAATGAGTCAGACAGATCTATTTGGAACCGAACTACCGCAAAAGCCATCCGGAGGCATAACCATAATTCAAAATGGTGAGTATATCTTTCAGCCAAACTTCTTTTCTAAGACTGATAGCGACCGCTTTCTAAAAGAGTTACGCGAGAATACGAAATGGAGACAGGAATCAATGAATATGTACGGAAAGAAAATTGACTTCCCAAGGTTAACATCATGGTATGGCGATAACGACAAACCGTATTCATTTTCAGGCATAACTTTACAACCCCATTCTTGGTCTCCAGAGATTCTAACTATAAAACAACGAATTGAACAACCATCAAAGACTGTTTTTAATAGTGTACTACTTAATTTCTACAGAAATGGAAATGACTCTATTTCATGGCATACTGATGCAGAAAAAGAGTTGGGTCAAAATCCAATAATAGCCTCTGTTAATTTTGGCGCTACGAGAAACTTTCAACTCCGCCATACCAAAACAAAAGAAAAATTAGAGATTGAACTGACACATGGTAGTCTTTTAATCATGCAGGGCGAGCTGCAGCATTTTTGGCAGCATCAAGTTCCAAAAACAAGCAAACCAGTGGGTGAAAGAATTAACCTTACATTCCGAGTGATTAAATAAAAATCTGTGGATCGCAATGTATCAACCTAGTGATAAAATATAACTAACTATAAATAGGTATGGCATACTTCTTCAAACTACCTGCAATTACAGATTTAACGATAGGACAACAGGCTGCACTGAACGAACCAAAAGCTATCGCTATCTCCGGTGGACCAGGAACGGGTAAGAGCGTTGTTTCATTATGGCGACATGTAAGGAATTATGGCACTGGCAGTAAAAGGAGTTTGCTATTAACCTATACAAAAACTCTAGAAACCTATTTAGCTGCATCCGCAAGATCAGAAAATAAAAACGCTGGCAATGCAGTTGATAGAACCTATTGGTGGACAACGCATAATGCTCGGACATACGATGAGATAATAGTTGATGAGGCACAGGACGTTGAGGCAGCTAGATATACAACTATCCAAAATTATTCAAGCGTTGTTTCCTATGGGGCAGACGACCAACAAATAGTTTTCAAACAAAGAGCAACAACTCAGCAACAATTAGCAGCAATTTTCCCAAACAATAGAAGCCATGTACTTGATGAAAATTTTAGAAACTCCTACGAGATAATGTTATTTGTGAAGGCCTTGTTTCCACAAAAATTAATTCCCCAAACCACATTGAATAACTTGTTGCAGGAAGGCAGAAGAGGCAACAAACCAATATTGCTTATATCAAACAATAATGGAGCAAAACAGACAAAGGCAATCATAGATATTATCAATCAATTCAAGTCCTTAACTCACAATATTGGAATATTAGTTCCATTGCAAGATGATGTAGATACCTTTACAAACATAATTAGACATGCGGGTATTCAATGTTCCAGTTTTAAATCAGACGATGGAGGTTTAGGTGAAATCGATAACGTTCACGTCACAACCTTTAAATCTTCTAAAGGGACAGAGTTTGACACTGTAATTATCCCTGAATTTCAAAGTATGCTTAATAATATTGCTCGACTAAGAGTAATCGATGAAAATGATTATTACGTGGCAATTACCAGAGCAAAACGGAATTTTTATTTAATCAGTAGCTCTACTCCTGATTTTCTTGAACGATCAGAACAACAAAAACTAACTTACAGTAAAGAAATACTATAATGGAAAAATCATTCTACATACCAATAAATTCAGGCAGTCTTGCTCACTACTTCAGCAAGGCCATAATTCTACCCGCAAAATATTTTTCTAATAAACCGGAAGATATTCAAAACACAGTAGGTGACTCAATTCTTGTCTCAGAACGCAAATGGGTAAAAAACTCGGATTGTACTCTTGAAGTTATTTTAACCGACACAGAGGTTAAAGTGCTAAATCGTGTTTCAGAGCATTTCTTCTTTTGCATTACCCCTATTCCCATTTCACGAGTCAGATCGATTTGCTTTTTGGATGCAAAGCAAAAAGAAACAACAATCTGGAACATAAATAGTGGAGCTGCATTCGTTCCAGAATGGCTTGTTTCCATTGAGGACAATAAAAATATCGAATTTATTTCTGTAGATGAACTGAGGGCTGGCAATCAGAACAATTCCGCAATTGATATATCTGATAAAATAAAAAGATTTGATATTATTCTTGGGGGCTTTGCTTTTATGCGTTTAGGCGGAAAATCCTTCATGAACTATTCACAAAATTATTTTGCTACTTTATCTTATTTTAATAAGCTAATTGAGGAACAAACAAATAGTGCTGCAAAAGAAAATGGATTAAAGTTTAGCAGTAAATACACTGGTCTATTTTTTAAACATGAAAGCGAATGGACAAAGTGGTTACAATATATTTATCAAAATTTAGAACCACAGGACATTGAAAATTTAGCAGCTAATGAAGGTGAAAGAGTTGAGAAAAGATTGGGACTATTAAAAATAGACTCCATCAATCCCAGTTCTCATTTGTACGAACTTGCGATTTTAGCAACTTATGGTGATCGAAAGAATAAAAGCACGGATAATTTAGTTACAGACCTAACAAATGGCACGATCGCTGCTGAGAAAGTAGAAGATGTTTCTATACTATTTGGTCTAAATAACGGCTACTCAAAATTGCGTAACAAATACAAGGATGCTGCGAAGGATAGTAATGTAAAGTTCACTTTAGATAACAAGTTAGACTACTACATCATTGAAACAATATTTCAATTTGCTTTTCACGCAACAAGGGAAAACTATTCATTTAATTATATTGATAGATGGTGTCCGTCAAGCATAAAATCAGATAGTGTTAAAGGCTACGAAACATATCAAATCTTAGACACAACAGTTATTGCAAAAAAAAAACAAACTCCATTGGAGATTTTTTTGGAAGACTATTCAACAGGAATTTATTCAACAATAGTTAAATCAATTAGTAAATGGCTCCCACCATTTGCTAAGAGTGATGAGAAAGATGCTATTCTTTATTATAAAAAGGAACTGCTTAGCTCATTAACTAATTCTGCTGAAGCTCTTCAAAGAAAAATCGAAAGCGAATGTGAGGCGAATTACAATGCATTGAAAATTGAAGCTACTAATTCACATAAGCACGAGATTGAAAAACTACGGCAAGAAATTTTAGCTCTTAAAGAAGAAAACCAAAAGCTTAAAAATGAAGGTAAGGGCGTGCCTGCTTCTGAAAAAATATTACAGACAGTTTATATCACCGGAGAAAAGGAGCCTCTAAATGATAACAGCGAGCTTGTAAATACGGTAACGGGATCCGTTAGCGAAGCTTCTATAGATTATGAATCAATGAGTCTTTCGGAATTGAAAAAAGTAGCGAAAGAAAAAAAATTAAAGAACTATACGAAAATTGTTAATAAAGAGGATCTAATTAAGCTTATTAGTAGTATCCCACCAACTCTTCTCTAATTTATAATGATAGTAGTTGAGGATTTACAAAACGCATCCACTGATGTTGACTCCCTACAAAATTACCTTTCAGATAATTTTGAGCAGGTCTATGACTTTTTCACTCACCAAAAACATGCTGACTTAGTAGCATCCAGAGATAAGTTGAATAGATATATTCAACTAAACAGGAATGTTATTCTTCAACTCGACATTGATGATAAAACAAGTCTTGCTTTCGTTTCCTTGCTGTTGGATATTAGTGAAGAACTCGGGCTATTGGCTCCATTTAGGTACTTGTATGAACATTTAAAAAATGAGAATTATAACATAGGCGAAAGATTAAAAGCTGCTTCTCTTTATTTGATTGGCGTTACAACGGCTGATGACTATGTAAGTAGATACGAAACGATTTACAATCATTTGCAACTTTCAGCAGAAACAGAAGAAGACAACACGGATAAAGTTCTAATGACAATGGTGAATTACTATGCGCAAGTAATTCATGACTTCGGTGAGTTTAATATTAGCAAGGTAGAAGAGTTAAAGGCCAAAATGAATAAAAGCCTTTCTGATTTTGAGTTTTCATTTTTACATAGCGAATTAATCACCGATATTTTAAGTTTTGACTCTAGAAGTTTCACAGCAACTTATAGTGGGATACATTCACTTCTTGACAGCTTCCTTAGGCGGGATATAATCAGGCCCCCTTATAAAAAAGAATTTTTGATCGAAAGAGGCACAGAGTATTGTGATTTATTAGCCCTAGGGGCAAATAGCTTCAAAGCTGTTAGGCAAATTTCGGTCAGCAAATACCAACTGATAAAGTCAGATTCAATTTTTAATTCTTTAGGTAGAGGCGTAGCAATATTAACCGATGAAAATCAACTGTACGCTTATATGAATAGCTATGGAAATATGCACTATGAAAAGCTCATGGGAGCATTCAAAACGATACCCAAGCCGTTCTTCAGCCAAGAAACCAATATCATCGATTGGGGCTGTGGACAGGCAATGGCCTCAATGACATATTTTGATTTTCTGAATCAAGTCGGCTCTAAGCAAAAGATTAAGAATTTTACTTTGATAGAGCCTTCAGAAATAGCTTTAAAAAGAGCTTCATTACACATTAGAAATTTTAATCCGATAGCTGACATACATACAATTAATAAAGATTTGGATGCACTTGTAAATAAAGATTTTGTTAAAAATAAAACCCAAACACATATTCATCTATTTTCAAACATTCTGGATATTGACGTATTTTCATTAACTACTTTATTGCTATTAGTTGAATCCAATTTCCCTGGTGAGAATTATTTCATCTGTGTAAGTCCATATATTAATGATACCCGAACCAGTCGCGTAGATGCTTTTGTTAACTACTTCTCTAAGAAAAAGGAATTTGCAAAGATCAACTCTGTTGATAATAAAACGGGTGAGTGGCAAGGGAGCTGGACAAGAGTTGTTCGAGTTTTTAAGATCCACCTATAAATCATTTCCCACCGCAGGTTAAAAGGAGTTCCTTATTCCTTGCCGCAATAGATCACGCCAGCACTCACAGTCCGTGCTGCTGCCATGCCACATCCTACCCTCAAGCAGCACCAACTGTTCGCCTAAAGGTTTCGCTACGCTACATGCTGTCATGCCTTTTGCTTTGGCTTCGTCATTCGTCACGGCAGCCTTCCTTGTCCTGCATCCCGCTTCGTTCAATCGTCCTTCATTACACTTCATTGCGTTCCATTCGCTGATCTGCCCACAAGCTCCATCGTTCGGGTTGCTTCAACCAGCACACATCCCATTGCTCAAGCAACCACGAGCCTCAGTCACAGCCTACGCAAGGCTCATTACTCTCCATTCCGTTACATTCAGTCCTCATTCCCTCAGCAAGCTGCAGTCCATCGGCTGCCCTTGTTGTGCTCGCCTGCGCTTGTCGTTCGGGCTGCGGGCTGTCATGCCTTTTGCATCCTCGCATTGTTGGCCGACACTCAATCCGACTCCTTTCAACAACCAACCGCACAAAAGCAAAAGATCACGCCAGCCCTTGTGTAGTCCGGCCTTTAACCACGCACATACTTACGCGCGGCCTACCTACATGGTTCGCAGACGCTTCCTTCGTCAGCTTTCTCTGCTCTCACCCTACCTCCTGCTCGCGGACTCACTCCGTTTCTCTTCGTTCGCCTTAGGCGGCTCGCAAGATTATAAAGTAGCCATCGCTCTTCTGACACACTGCATCGATTAGAAATGGTTATAGATAATAATTCATATCTAAACACAACACAAAGTTACGGGCGTGCGGAATAGAAAGCTTCAAGGGTTCGCTACGCCTGCTTCAAAAAAATCTCCACCTTCTGTCAGTCGCTCGTGCCTCGCTTCTTCCGCCAGGTAGTATTTTTTCTTCACAGCCCTTGCATCTTTCTATCCGATCCCGTGAGTGAGTATTATGTTTAAATATTTTCTTCAAGTCAATCTCGGTGGCTGGTGGCTATCGGTTGGCGTTCGCTTTGGGGTTAAGCCCTTTATGTTTTCTGTGTTGCCTTCCAGCGTTAGGGAGGTTTGCCTCAGGTTCTTTTGGCTTGAGTGTTCCATTTCAGAGCTCCCTTTTTAGGGGGCTTTTTTTGTTTATCTCAATATTGTATTCATTATTATTCTGGACAGGAATGAATTTTAAAACACTTACGAAATGATATTCGTTTGACAGCATATTATTTATCAATTCAGGATTGCAACATCCATCTTGATATAATAAAAAAAGAGGCAGCAAATATAGGCTGGCTCCGCTTTTGCCACCACGTCTGGTAAAGCAAGGAACTACGGCATAAACACATGCCCTCACACATTCCTTCATTTATTCCGTTCCTCCTTGCTTTACCTCCACGCCAACCTGTGAAGAAAGCTTTCTCTTTTCTTTTTTTCTGTTTTTTCGTTTTCTCTTTTGAAGTATATGTGGGAGGTGATTCTTGGACAGCCTAAAAACAAAGAAGGCCTCCTCTCGGAAGCCCTCTATTATTCTAGTTTGAAAGTTCATCGAACTTTCTTCGTTACCCATTTCAAGATGAATGAAATTGCAAAGCTGACTACTGCACCAATACATGCCAACACCGCTGTCTTTACAATATCTTCAGAATGAATATTCGCGAAGATCGTTAGCAAGG
>JANYCO010000353.1 GCA_025360235.1 Cytophagales bacterium | reverse complement strand
AGCATAACCCGTTGCACCAGGGGCCGGATTTCCTGCACCGTTTTGATCCAATGAAATAAACGTATTATTTAATTTCGGAATCACACCACCCAATGCCTGCCAATCTGCAGGAGGAGTGCTGGTACCTGCCCAGGAAACCGTTGACCCATCTGTATTTTTAAATTCCAGCGTGTAGGTAATTATATCTCCAACTACAACTGTAGTTTTATTTGCCGTTTTATTTAAGGATGTTTCCACTGGTGGTGTTGGTGGCACCGGATTACAAGTCACGGTCAATGGTACTGCCGAAGAATCCGGAGAATCTACCGAGGACCAGATCCAGCCTGCATTGATAAAATTTTTATTTGCAGACGGACAAGGAGGATTTTTAGCAATTACACTATAAGCCAAATCTCCTTTTTCTCCTACCAACATTACAGGTATGGACCATTTTACATATCCTGAAAATTTAGGATTGGCTACTAAAGGTGTGTAGGTTGCGGTGATACCAACTGCAAGAGCATCGGTAAATCCATTCCATGTCAATTCTATTGGTATAGAATCAGTCACCACCACATTATATGTTTCTCTTCCTGGCAAAGGACCAAGCCCTGCAATTCTGCGCCAGGTGTACCCATCAAACTCTTCTACCAATACCCTATCGTAATTCGGTACATCCGGATCACAAACATCTTTACTATAATTATTGATCACCACAGGTGCAAAATTAGACGCGAAGTTTGTATACGTTGGTGATATTGGAGAGAAACGTTTTGCTTGTCCATCGATAGAATTTTCATCTCTTGCCACGCCGCCATATGACCAGTCGTCTACAAGTCTGCTGGTAAGATCTGAAGAAGGTTTTGATTCAAAACGTGTTCTAGTAAAACCAGGACCTTCAACACCTTTATGAATTAAATAATCGCTGTCCAGTTTGTCGTAAATATGCATGGAAGGAGCAGTCAGTACTTGTGCAAACTGAGTGACGACCCTTTGATTCCAACTCCCGAAAGCATCCGAACCCCAGGGAATTCTTTGATAGGTAAAATTCAATTGCTGGTTTACCGGAAGTGTGAGTGGGTTATAACCATATTTATCTAGGTCACTTTGATTGTCTACGTAAGTATCCCAGCCTGTAGGATTGGTAACAGCATCGTACTTGCCAATAGCAGCACCATCATTGAGAAAATAAGACACTCTGTAATTTCCAAGATTGATATACGCTTCTTGTGCTGTATGCCAGATTCTGTAAAACTGATAAAAGCTGGTACCATTTGTAGGATGGTTAAATCCGTAAGATACGATTACCCTGTCTCTCCCGCCATTCAACCATAAATTTGAACCTGTTTTATTTTCAAAATTTAATTTAAAATTTACGATATCGCCAGGATTCATTAGCGCTCTGTCCGTTGTTTTTGTGATTGCCAAAACTCTGTCAATTAATAAATCAACACAGTTGCGCTCCATCGTATAAGAAGCATTATTTGGAAATTCATTGCTGGTCCACGAAGGTGCATTCGCAGCCGTAAGTGTACTCGTAAGACAAGCCCTCGCGTGTACGGGGGCTGTCTTTACTTTTACTGTTATTGTGTAAGAACCTGTAGTTGGAGGAATACCTGTAGCGGATTTAAAGCCAGGAACAGTGCCTACATTTCTTGTTACTGCTCCTGCTGAATAAGTAGCACCATTTGACGCCGAAACAAATTGATAATCGGTATCCAGTAATGTACTAATAGAAACTCCAGTGGCATCTACCACACCATAATTTCTATACGAAACGGTATAGGTAATTATATCCCCTTCATACGCAAATGTTTTATCTACCGACATATATACTTTCATATTGGCTGCTGGATTCATAATAGCGGGTGCATGTAAATTGCCTGAAGCGGTAAGTAACCCTAATGTTCTGTACCAATCATGAAAATATTTCGGTGTACTTTGTATATATCTTTGAGCATCCGTCATCCCTGATGATATTGCGGAAGCATCGTCCCACAAAATTTCATTTTGTCTGTAGATCTCTGCGATAAGATCCAGGTCTCCGGAAGCAACAGCTGCAGGGGTTCCCGCTCCTACCGAATAATTTGTTCCAAAATTTCCATTAATAGCTCCTGTCGGGGTATAGTTTTGTTTAATCTGTGCCACACCTCTCCAGTTGGGACAACTAGGATCAGGTGATGCGCCAAGTTTACCACAGTAGGCAGAAGTAATAGGACTAGGTACTGTTCTTGGAAATTTTAAAAAATCGGCATGTCTAACACCCATATCAAATTCAAATGTATTTGCTCCTGCAACCGCCTGGTGTGACACTGGATCCCATGTTGTAGCTGGATTTCCGTGCCATACATAATTTAGAATTGTTCGCCATGCTGCTCTGAAATCTTCTCCAGAAGAGAAAGTTCCAAAAGTAGTCACCGTTCCATTATCATTAACCGTATAGTTTCCAGAACTGGCGATATAGCCTTTGCTGTACATCTGTCCCATCACCCAATCGGAAGAGGCCTCTGCTCTTTTATATTGACTGATCTGCCAGGGTGTTCCTCCATTGGCGGTTAGGAAGGTTGCAAACTCATTGAAGTAAGCCGGAGCCATGTAGTCTGTATAAATACTTGTCACTTGTATAGGATCAGGTTTAGGTTTTGCCCATGCATAGGCAACGTTTGCAGCAGAGTATCTCCAGTTCGTAAGTTCTCCCCAGGTATTTCCGCTTTTTATATATCCATCTATCCCAACATCACCCGTCATAAAACCAATGGTACCAGCGGCTGCACCGGTTGGACTTGTGGTATACTTAAGTGTATCTACAAGTGCTTTGATCATTTTTAGCGCCTCCCCTTTATAACTTATAGGTGTACCGCAAGCATCGTTGACTCCCATATTATCTCCCCACTGTTTGTAAGCAAGCAACAATCCCATCGCAATGTCTACATCACCATCGGTAGCAGAGTTGATATTGGTACCTCCTACCCAGGTTGTCTCATCATCGTCCCATCCAGGCATTCCGTTTGCGTATGTATAGCCCGGACGTAAATTAACACAGTTATAATATTGTTTTACTTTGCTCAATCTATTATCGTGAATCCACATCCACAATCCGTCGAATGCTGCCTTGTCTCCAAAATAGGCAGCGGCAATAAGTGCGTAACCATCTCCTTCCGAAACAAACGTTCCATAGTTGGCAGGAACAACTGCAGGATTATATTTAATATATTTTACACCACCATACGCCTGTCCTGAATAAATACAACGGTGCATCATAATCTGATAGGCCTCACGCATGGCCTTTTCCATATCGGCATGAGTTACACCTTCTGCATTATTTTTGGCTAAAGATTTACCGGAATTATATTCCAAAAACTGAGGAAAAGGAAAATTGGGATTGTTGGAATTGATTTTCGTAATAATGGTATCTGCAGGCCATGATTGTGCATGTACTAAATTTACCGATACCATAATCGGTAAAAGTAAAACAGCAAAAAGAAAAGTAAGTAATAATTTTGTTGAAAACATTTTTTTTGGTTTAGGACTGATCATTTAATTTTTAATCAGTTTAATTTTTTCAATTCCTTCCTCACTAATAATTTCAAGAATATAAACTCCCGAAGCCAACTCTTCTCCAACCTTAATTTCTTCATTTGTAAAATGAGCTTCCGAAGAAAACACTTCATTACCTGTCACTGCCAGTATTCGGACGTTGATTTTCTTTTTCACACTATTCACAACTTTAATCTGCGTCTCTTGTGTAAATGGATTTGGGTAAACCAAGATCTCGGCCTTGTTGTCTAAGACTAGAGAAACTATGTTGGAAGAGAGTCTGTGTCCTCCAATATCCACCTGATCGAGTTTATAATATATTACTCCGGAATTAATTTTTCTATCGGTATAATTATATTCCCAAACTACGTGAGAATTGCCATGTCCTTTAACAGAAGAAATCGAATCAAAATGAATTCCGTCATAGGACCTGTATATTACAAAGCGATCATTATTTACTTCTTTAGCTGTAGACCAAGTCAGAAAAGCATTTTCATTTTGAATTTCTCCTTTAAAATCAATTAAAGAAATTGGTAGAGTACAAGTTAAGATGGTTGATGCTGTAGCAGTAACTAAAGGTTCGTTAACTGCTTTTGCCGTTGCGGTATTTATGAAAGGAGTTGATCCCGGACATGGGTCAACGGTAGCTGTAAATTTATAAACAACCGAATCCCCCACAAGCAGCAAAGGAACTGTTGGGAATGTAATTGTACTTCCACTAAGTGTCCCGGTTGGATA
>JANYCO010000326.1 GCA_025360235.1 Cytophagales bacterium | reverse complement strand
GATCCAAGCAAGATAAATACCTTTAATTCTGGTACCGATTATTTAGGACAGCTGAAAATAATTGTTGATAAAACAAAATTTGGGATTCCTCTTACTTTTATTCTATACAATTTAGGACCTTATTATATAAATAATAATAGTGGAACATTTAATACCTCAACTTATAATTATTCTGCCGCATATATTCAGGTAAATTCTCAGTGGGATGTTGCAATGCGAAGAGGTTTTATTGCAGATCTGGGTCAGACGGCTAACAACCGAAGGGCTTATGAATTTCATACAAGTATTGAGAAAGGAAGGTTTAAAGTAAATATTGGAACACAGGTTGGACAGGAAATACTAAAGTCGGATAGTGCGCACAATCAGGTAATGTTTTATCAAAAAGTAAATGCCTGGTCAAGGGCTGGGTTTAATTATTGGACACCTGTTGGCGGGCCTTACAGAAGACTTCTCGGTAACTACATCCAACTTTTGGAAGCTGTACACATTACTGATGCTAATGTAAATTACAGAAAGACGTTTAACGTATTTGATATTGATGCCCGTTATAAAACTACTTTTCTGGGAAGAGGAATGATTATAAACAACTTCATGAGTTATTCTTCATCAAGCTCAAAATTTTCGCCCCTTCCTTATCTTACAAAAAATGCATTTATAAGATCCTTGTACAACGAACTTACAAGTTATTACCAGTTGAAAAAAAATACAACATTGGTTGGCCAGGCTTCATATAGCAAAGCGGCTGCAAACTATCGTACATCTCTTTCTACCGATAACGGAAAACCAATTAACCAGGATACATGGGCATTTGGAGGAGGAATCGATTGGGAATTTATGCCGATGTGTGGTCTTTATTTTAGAGAACTATGGATGACCCACACGGACAGGAATTTCAAACTAGATCACTTTCAAGGATTCGAAACAACCCTTGAATTAAAAGTAATGTTTTAAACTTAAATTTATAAAACCTTGAAAAAAGTTTTTCTAATAACAATCGTCTATACTGTGTTTACGTCTGCGCTTTTCGCTCAGGAACAGCTGATCACCTATCATGGTCAGGTTAGGACACTTATTTCAGATACAAGAATGAAAGGCAATGTTCTGAATGGAGACACTACTTCCGCCAGAAGAGGAGGGGTAGGTTCTATGTTTCTGGATTTGGGAATCACAGTAAAACCTAATGAAAATTTTAAATTACTGGCTGAATTCAGGATGAGAAATATCATCGGTCAGAATACTACTACAAATGGAGTCACCTTGATCTCAGGGAATAATTTAATTGATTCAAGAATGATTTTCAGACAATTCAGAGCGGAAGGAAATATTAAACAAATCATACATTATCAGGTAGGAGATATTGATGTAGACCTTACAAAATATACCTTGTTTAGAAATCCGGAAACGTACAGTGAATTTGAATCGGATATATATAAAACAAGAAGGGCAATTTCACATTATGAAAATTTTCAAAATGGAAATATGTGGAGGGTACAAGGAGCGAGTGCCAAAGCTCAAATCAACGTAAACGGCCCTATTAGAAGAATAGACATAAAAGCATTTGCAGCAAGGACCAGGAAAAATTCTTTGGATGGTGTTCCTGATCGGTATCTGGTAGGCGGTAAAATAAATATTGTTCAAAGTAAATTTGTAACGGTTGGTGGTAACTGGACAAGTTTTTTTGATGTACCTGGAACAGGTGTAGACTCCTTGCGGAAATACAATTACAACAACCAGGTATTCACTGGAAATTATATGATAACTCCTGTAAGCAATGCAAAGATTGAATTTAATCTTTTAGGAGAATTGGGCGCTTCTAAAAATTATTTCTCTGATAAAAATCTTGATACAACGGTTCAGAAAAAAGACTTCTTTATAGATGCAGGTTTAAGAGCGCTATACAAACCAAAGAAAATTGAATTGACCGCTTCTTATATTAACGTTGGCCAAAATTTTACTAGTCCGGGAGCGCAATCGCTTAATTTAATTCCAACTGGAACACCTAATAATTTGGGATGGACTGCAAATAATACTGCTCCGAGAACAATGACAGTTTATGATCGTTATGCGGATGAAAATAATTATAATCAACGTTTGCAAACAGGATTGATGCAGTATCTACCTGTGTATGGAAATGTACTTCCTTATGGTTCTGCAACGCCCAACAGAACAGGAGTTGTATTTAATGTCGGAAGAGCTATTGATACAGCCAATGTTATCTCTTTTAGTGCCGGTGGAGCAAAACTTTCAGAACTGGTTTCAGAAGGAGATTCAGTTGGTAATAAATTAAGGAATTATTTGCAGTTAAAAGGAGGGATAGCGTTTAAACTTTCAAAGTTACTTGGCTTCCAGAAAAATATTACATTGTCAACAGGAGGAAGATATGAAAATACAAAAAGAGGAGGAACAGCCGGAGTCAATTTTGCTTCTACATTGTTTGATGCAGGACTTACTGTTGAAGTTTTCAATGGCGTGAGTTTAATAGGTGGCGTAAAATCGCTTAATGGAACAGGAAACGAAGTGATTACAAATAGAGATATTTTCGGAAATATTTCAGGATATACTGATTATATTTTTCATGTAAATCAAATGATTACTTCCGGAGCATTAAGGTTTGAAATGTTTAAGAATTCATTCCTGAGTACAGAGTACAACAGAGTTAATGTTACAAACAGAGATAATTCAAATATGAATTATTCATTAGGTAATTTATTTATAAATGTTACTTTAAGATTTTAGAAAATGAGTAGCATAGTTAGATACGATAGTAAACTAAATACTAAAGCCATGAAAAGGATATTAAATGTATTGATATTAGTGGTTATCACAACTATTCTATTTCTGTCTTGTAAAAGAGAGAAACCGAATTATATTGGCCCCAAACTCGGCATTGCCTCTTCTAATTTTAAAATTAATACCACGTTTTCGGCCCAGACCCCCACTGTGAATTTTGGGGTCAGTAATAATTGGTTTAATGCCTCTTTTAATGAAAGAGTGAGTTGGGAGATAAAACTTAAAAGTATTCATTCTAAGGCTGAAAAAACGATTAAAGGATATACTACAAACATTGATAATGGGAAT
>JANYCO010000275.1 GCA_025360235.1 Cytophagales bacterium | reverse complement strand
TTCCACTCAGGAAGAATCCTATATATATTATCAATGGCTCTTTGAGAGTATAATCTATTCTTTATTGAAGAACTAGTCCCTTTATAAAGGAATCATGTTCCCTTGTTATTTAGTTTAAATAGCTGGATTAAAAAATTCAATTTATTTTCACAATTCTAAATTATATCGTTATGAAAACGCTAAAAATAATATTCGCAGTACTATTTACTATCACTATAGTAAATACAGGTTATTCTCAGGTAGGGTCTAATTATAAACAACCCTATAATAGAACAGAGCAAACAACTCTGAAAACTCAGTTTGAGTTATCAACTAGGAGTCAGAATTACAAACAGGCGATTTATAAGGTTCGTATTATTCAAAAAGTAAATAATCTTGTTTGTTGCTCAGAGAAATCAGCGAATGCTTTTTTCTCCCAATCAAATTACAAGCAACCTTATTCAACAAGTATAGAAAATTCCTGTATACAGGGATTTGTTTGTAATGGGAAAGTTACTTTAGACTGTTGTAAAAATTAACACAATGAAATAAAACCTTTGAAGATAAAAATGGCCTGTCTTTTTCGCATAAGATTAGGTTGTTTGGTTGTTTCCTTCTTTCGCCCTTTGGTGGAAGAAGGTTTTTTGTATAGCCATAAGCTACAATGTCACCAACTGAATGGGTTCATGTCGTTTTAAATCGAATTTACCTACTGGTAATGCTAACAATTGACAAACACAGGTCAATTTTAACCATCGTATTTTTTATTTTATCCTGACTTTACCCTCTTTTTTTATATCATTTTACTCTCCTTATTGATAATATTTCCGTGTCTGTATAAAGAGAATAATACTTCTCTTCGATTTATTTCTATCCCTTCATTCCCTTCCTAGACTTTTTCCCAGAGTTCCCTCTGGGAAAAAGTATTTTCTTAAAAACTGTACTCAAAAAGCCCTCATTTTCTTGATTAAATCCTAGGACAATTTCGTGTCCAATATGTTATTGATATTTCATTTTTTAAAGAATTTTCATTCTCATCTATCAGTCATTCACCTAAGTAAAATTATTGTGTAATTTTTTTTTACCAACTGGGAATCCAAGTTGGCAAAGGAAGATAGCGATTCTCCCCAATTTTGAATCGTACAAAAAAAAATAAAGATGAAAAATAGTGTGATGGTAACCGAGCTGAGTCCAGAGGACTTGCAGGTAATGATGGAAAAAGTGATACGAAAAGTATTGGGTGAGCAAAGCCAACCTAACAAGTCCCGTGTTGAAGCCCAATTGATGAGTGATGAAGATTTGGAAAAACTTATGGGAGTATCTAAAACCACATTATATCTCTGGCGAAGGGATGGTAAACTTCCTTATCAAAGGATGGGAAAAAAGATATTCTACAAAGTTACCGATGTGGAAAAGGCAATGGGTTTAACAGGAGACAAAGAGCAAATCCGAGAAAGAAGAAGTAGGAGAAAGGAGGACAATGTATGAGTGTAGAACAGGAATACCTGAGTCTATGTCAAAACATAGATCAGGTGCAATGGCAAATGTTCAAACAAGGGAAAAGGAATAATGAATTTCTTAGAAATGATTTGAACAGGTTACAAGGTCAGCTACAACAATTAATCCTGATTGCTACAGGAAGGCTGCTACATGGTAAACCAAAAGATAATACTATAAATAAACCAAACAGGAGGGAGGATATATGTTACCGATGAGCAGAAATCAAGAAATAGCTTTAGTCAGAGAAATGATTGGAGCCACAGAAAAAAAATTAAGTGAAGGAAATTCTGATAAACTCTACTTGGAAGCCGAGTTGAAATTACTCAGAGAAGAGCACAAGGAACTTATTTGCCCAAGAACAAAATTAAAAAGAATAGCCATTGAAAAACGAGGAGGGTTAGAGCTATGCGATTAAAAAAGAAGAGAATCGAGATTGGACTAAATGAATTAATTCCAAAGAAAAAATCTAAGATAGAAGATTTGGATAATAGGATTGAAAAGTTAAAAAAGAGACTGCTTGAAAATCCTGAAGATGAAAAGTTGAAAAAACAATTACGAAGGACAACACATTATCAATTTTACATTGTCCAAAAACACACAAAACTTTTTGGTGACTTTATGAAATTTGAGAGAGAGAATAATTATGAAAGAAAGGAGGAAATATGAAGGAGGAGAAAAATGATAATCAGATAATGATTAAGCCTTATACTCAGAAAGAGTTGGCTGCTATATACGGAGTAAGTGCGAAAACTTTTCGCAAATGGATAAGAGCCTTGGATAATGAAATCGGTAAGCGAACAGGATACTATTACAGCATAGAGCAAATCAAAATTGTTTTTACCCGATTGCAATTGCCAACAACGGTAACTGTTGTAAAGGAAAATGAATATGAATTGTATAACCGTAATCCATTAAAAGAATAAAAAGTAAGGGACAAGTAGGAACAGAATCAAGGGAACTTAAGGGAGATGTGGGCCATTGTCAGTAAATGAAGGGAAATCAGGGGAGATGAGGGGAAATGAAGAACCTCAAGTTTGAAATTTTGCTAATATTTGATTCGTCAATTACAAAATGGGAAATTAAAAAAGGAGGTAAGCCATGAAAAAGAGAGGGGAAATAATTTTCAAAACAAGAAAGGAGGAATTGAAATGAGTGGAGGAAATCAGCAAAGCAATGTGTCGGTATTCCTATTAGGGGTAGTCCTGAACCTAATGGCAGCCATTGACTATGCAAGTTTATTTGATTATGGACTGAAAGCAATGCTGGGAGGTGTGATTTGGCTAGGCTTTAAATTGTTGGGAGAATACATCGCCAGAAAGATGGAAAGTAAAGCTAACCCTTTTCAAGCGCTCCGAAGGAAAGCAGGGTTAAGAGGAGCGAGAGATAAAATAGGGATAAGAGGGAAGTAATAATGGAAAGGAAACATTGGTTGTGGGTAGGGGTGGGAGTGCTAACGCTGGCAGTGGTAGGAAAAGTATCGGGACTTTATTCTTTATCAAATGAAATAGAAATCGAAACCGATGCGCAGGTACATAAAGTGGATTTGTTAGGATTTGAATTAAGAGTGTATGTTAAAATAAAAAATCCTACCAGTACGAGTGTTAGAATAAGTTTCCCCTTTGTAAAAATTATCTATCAGCAGAGTGTTGTTGTAAATGGTACAAAGAAAATAACAGAAAGCACTTTGACCAGTTCACAGGTAAGTAATGCAACGGTGCTTATTGGAGCAAAAAAAGAAACACCGTTGCCTAATCCAATTATTATAAAAGGGAGCTGGATTACTTTAGGAATGAGTGCTCCCAGTGCAGTAAAAGAGTTCAGGACAAATGGCAAGGTGAATCTGGTAGTGCGAACAAGGAGTGAGGTAACAAGTCTTAATAAGGAAATAAAACAAGACCAGTTAATCACCATCGGAAACGGGGAAGAGAAGGCGTAAGTGAAGTAGAGAGAAGGGAAGAGTAAAACTGTAGAGAGGGGAAGAAAAGAGGAGTATGGAATCGCAGTATGCAAGAAGGCTAAGAAGCGGGAGGGAATACGACCATCTCTTTCCCCGACCCGATGGAAAAGACCACGAGATTAAACGTGATGCCAGTGTTGGAAATACAGTACATTTTATTAGGGACAAAGCACCAGAGAATATCTGGCAGACCAAGGCAATCGCCCGTTTGCTAAAAGGGAAAAGTCTTAACGACACTTGTCGTAACCTCTGGAATTTTGTCTACCAACATATCCAGTACCAGAAAGACGATGAAGGAGTAGAACAGGTGCGTTCACCACGTAGAGTTTGGTGGGAACGCAAAGGAGATTGTGACTGCTATACCAGTTTTATTTCTTCCGTCTTACTGGCTATGGAACCACCCATTCCCCACAAATACCGCATTACCAAATACGATAAAGAAGACCCCTCAGAAATTAGGTGGCAACATATCTATCCAGTCGTTCCAAAGAACGGGAGGCTAGATGGAAAGTTGGACAGAAGGGGCGACTATATCGTGCTGGACTGTGTGAAGGATGCTTTCGATACAGAGCAATCCTATTATGAAAAACAAGACTTCGAGTGTAAGATGAGACTGGATTATTTGGATGGAATAGAAGAAGAAGGGATGGAGGGCGCAGAAGCAGAGTACGCAATCCCTCCAAACGTAGATGCAATGGATCTTGCAGCCCTCTACGATGAAGAAGAATTAGGGAAAGCAGGATGGTTGAAAAAAGCAGTCAGCAAAGTAGGTGGGGCGATAAAGAAAGTAGGAAAGACTATCGGAAAAGGAATACGGTTTATAAATCGTATAGCCAATCCTGCCACTATACTTTTGAGAAATGGTTTCCTTTTAGCTATGAAGGAAAATTTATTCAGGTTGGCTGGAAAGCTTCGGTATGCCTATCTGAGCGATGCACAGGCAAAAGCCAGAGGTATGAATATGGATGCTTTTCATAAGCTAAAAAAAGTACTGGAAAAAGCCGAAAAAATTTATCATGGAGCAGGGGGACAGAACGATAAATTGAAGGACGCAATTCTAAAAGGAAAAGGTAACCATGACCACAAAGTTCCACTTTCGGGGTTGGAGGGAACAGGCAATGTATATGCCGACCAAGAAGAATATAATATTATTCATACCAGTTCTATAGATGGTTTGGGTGCTCTTGGTGAACCTGTAACTGCGGCGACCATTGCTGCTGCTACTGCTGCACTTACTGCTATTGGTGTAGCATTAAAATCGGTGACAGGACTTTTTCCCAAAGGCAGTAAAGATGCTAAAGAATTTGATACCGATGGAGGAAGTCCAGGTGTAGGAGGTAAAGCGGGTGCAGCTATTTCTACTGCTTCTTCTCTGATAAGTTCTGCCAAAGGATTGTTTCACAAAGGCAAAGAGGTAGTGCATCAAGTGGAGGTGCAAACAGGAGGAGCAAGTAATAGAAAAGGAGCAAGTGCAATGGTTTCTACTGCTGTGAAATCTGGGCAAGAATTAGTGCATAAAGGAAAACATCAAGCCGATAAAGTTAAGGTAGGAACGCACAACTTTAATAACCCAGCTCCTCCACCAGCCCCGTCAAGTGCAGAAAGTCAGCAGGAACAAACCCCTGAAGCTTTACTACCAGCTGTTTTACCTAAAGAAGATAACGGTACTCAAGAAATGAGCCTGACTACAACGGCAGATACGACCAAGGATACAACCCAATCAACTGAAGAGAAAAAGAGTTTGATGAAAGACCCGATGGGTTGGGTAAAAGAAAATCCTATAAAGACAGCACTTGGAGTGCTAGGTATTGCAGGACTTGCTTATGCTGGGTTTCAGGCCATGAGTGGTGCAAAGAAAGGAGGTGGAACAGCAGGTTTGGCAGGTTTTAGTCCTGTGGTCAGGAAGAAAAGGCGGAAAGGGAAACGGGGGAAAACTGCATATCGGAAAAATAAAATAAAAGCAATTAAAATTTTATAAGGCAATGGCACAACAAAAAAAAAGAAAAAAATACAAGAGGAAATCAGGAAGTACTTCTTGGGGTCTTGGAGCTACGCCTGCAATGGTGAGTAAACAAACTGACAGGATGCAATTAGGACTAAGCGTTCTCTCCTTTGCGCTTGGTCAAACCATTGGAGCAGCAGTAGGAAAGACCTCTGGTTATGTGGGAGCCTTGATTACGGGTGCGGGAGTGTGGAAGAAAAATATGTTTGCCACCAGCTTTGGAGCAGGGATGACGTTGAGCGAGGCGAATGGTCCTTCTGGTTTCTCTATGGAGAACATCAAAGAACGTTCAATGGGATTTGTAAAAACGGTTGGAGAAAAATTTATAAGTCCGATGGGAGAAAGTACCCCTACTACTGATACTGCTACTAACGGTTTAGGGGAAGGAGAACAGCAACCTAAATATTTTCTGAATCCCTATACCCAAAATGCCGATTTCAGTCAGGCGATGCGAGACCTTGAAAATATTGAAACTCAGGTAAGGGAAGTAAGTGGAATCGCAGACGACATGGATATGAACGAGCGGAATTACTAAGGAAAAATCCTTAGAGAAGTAAAAAAGGAATAGTAAAGAAAACTTAAAAGCAAAAAGAGTATGATGGACGAAGTGTTGGGAAAAATTGCAGATAGTGAATACAGTAATGCAGCAGAGCTATACGGTCTGGAAGGAGACGAGGCGGGAGAAGAGTTATTGGGAGCCATCCGAAGATTACCCTTGTTGAAAAGGGCAAAGGTGCTGAAAAATATGTTCAAACCTTCTGCTCCTTCTAAAGGGTCAAGGGCAGAAATGGAAAAATTTATTGTGGAATTACCCGACCACATTAAACAAGGATTGGGAGCCAATAAGCTGAAATTTGCTGACCACGTGGTGTACAGTATTAAAGCAATCAACGGTGCAAAAACAATAAAAATGTTTGAACCGCAGGACGTGAAAGAAGTAGGTCTGACCAACGTTTCAAACGGCAGACTTCCCAAAAACTCCGCCTTGCTTGTATCGGGGATCTTCCTGTTACAGGGAGTAGCCACCACAATCACCAGTAAGGACGATCTTAAATCAACCATTTTTACGGGCATAGATTCGGTGGGTGCGCTCTCTACGGGAGAGTTTACTCTGAAAGCAAACAAAAAGAGTATTGCTGATTCCACCTCAAATGAAGTTTTTAAAACCAGCGGTTACAATGCTGTTCCTGTAGGTTTCTACAAACTCTCTAACCCAAGATTGATTCACGACGACGTGGATATTGAAATGGAAATTGAGCTTGGAACACTTACAGGAGTACCGCCTAATACTGTTCTCTATGTAGGCTTGTATGGAACGGTAACGATTCCATAATGAGTAAAAAATTAGATGAGGTTACCAGATAAAATGAATATCTGGTAACCTGAATCTGAAAACCGAATAGAAACCTATATAGAAGCAAAAGGAGTATGGCAGGAAATATTGTATATAAAACATTCAGCTTTCTGGTAGATACCCCCGCAACGAGTTATACTAAAAAATTTGAACTCGATAAAAACATCAAACTGGTCAGAGCCATTATGCTCAGTAGTAATAAGCCAAACCAGTTGTTTTTCAGGGGAAGTCAGAAAGTAGAAGTAAACGGAGAGGAATTGTATCCTGAAGATTACGAGAGTAGACTTCTGATGAGTGGAATCAGTGTACCACCTAATGAACGCTATGTTGATTTGGGAGATGCGGTGTTGTCAGGGAATGGCGAGGTGAAAATTGTATTTAAGGACATTAACAATACACTTGCACCATTCGATGCTTATCAGGTGATTTTAAATTTAAAATGCGACATCGGATAATGGAACAGGATAAAAAAATGCTCATCAAAGTAAAACGAAAGTGTCTGGTATTAAAAGTACCTATCGGGCAACTGGAACGCTGTAAGCTGTTGGAGGTAAAACTTCCGGCACACGTAAAAAAAGTAACTGGAATTCTGGTCACTGCAAGATTTGAAGTATAGAGAATATGGCAAGAGTAGGCAAAGTAAGTTTTCAGGTTCAAAATGAAAGTGATTTGTTTTTGGAACTAGAAGTATATCCAGGAGGAGAGGAAGAACTTTCTGAACAGCAATTCATGGTTATACTTCTAGTTCCAAAAACAAATCACTTTCATTTTGAACCTGAAAACTTACTTTGCCTACTCTTGCCATATTCTCTATACTTCAAATCTTGCAGTGA
>JANYCO010000252.1 GCA_025360235.1 Cytophagales bacterium | reverse complement strand
GACTAGTTATCCAACTAAGGAAAACACCTTTTCCCATTTCTTCTGCATTAAAATCGATAAACACCAAAGGCAGTGGTGAATTCACAGTAAAGTAATTTATATTGAACCCTGCAGTATTGTCAAAATAAATTCTCAACATTCTTATTCCTGCGGTTAGACTTATATTATTTGTTGTGACGTTTGTATAGGTTGTCCAGCTTCCGGTATTAGGAACTGCTATCGTTCCGGAAACATTCACTCCATCTTGTTCGATATGAAAAGTATTACCTGAATTGATTGTTGAAACTCTGAAAGAAAAATCATATAGTCCTGAAGCTGCAATATTAACCGTATACTCCATCCACTCTCCTGTAGCGGTCCATCCTACATCATTACCTCCGCTCACATCTGCTGTAGCGCCCATATCTACGCTGTATCCGTAACGATAAACAGAACCTCCACTATTGCCAAAAGAATTGTCATGATAGGAGACGCCTTCACATCCGGTATCAAAATCTTCTGATTGAATTGTTCCAGGAATTGACCTTGCTGTTCCACCAAAAGGCTGTTGTGTATTGCTATTTTGTAAAAGACCAAAAAGAGATGGTGTGCCTTGAAGCCAATTTGGTTTTGTCACTTCGGCAATCCAATTCGCCTTTATAGTTCCGTTCCCATTGCTTTGAATTTTTGAATTCCCCCAACCCTGCCCTGCCCAAAGTGACTGTGCATCCCAGTCCTGATTGATATAACACAATGCCTTTATCACATCCGTATTATTATTTATGTGAGAAAACAACGGAGCAAAATAATTTGTCCAGGCACTTGTTGCTGCTGCCGACTGCTCCAATCGGTATCCATAAGGAGTAGACTCTGCAATCATAACAGGTTTTCTTTTTGACCTTGCCAGATTAAGAATGCCCGCTGACTGCGTACCGCTGTTGTTATAAAAATGAGAATAGGCCATCCAGTCAACATAGCTATCTCCCGGATACCATTGCAATAGAAAAGCAGGAGTTCCTGCACCAGATGCGGCCTGCCATACATAGGCGACATTGGTTACATTTAGTGTTGTCCGAAAACGGTTTACAATATATTGCCAGGCCAAAACATATTGTGCCGCACAACAACCGTATTGGTAATCGAATTCATATCCGATTCTAAGATAGACTGGCCTTGGGCTAACGCTTTTGATCCAGTTTCCAATAGCATCCAATTCAGCATTTTTCGAACCAGACGTAATATTTCCCAAATCATTTACCATGTAGAGTCCCATTACAATTACTGAATTATTGTAGTAAGGCGTTAGCGCATAAAGATTAGCGTACAAGGGCCCACCGCCATAGTCAACCATGCTTGTGATGCCTTGTCCTACGCCAAGGCCGGTGCCCGCATAAGTAGTAACACCGGCAGGAGCTGTGACACCAAGTGATGCATCATCACAATATCCCGCCCCATAGATTGATTTTCCGGTTGCATTAAAATCCTGTCCAATCACAAGCAGAATATTCCCATCTGGCGGTTCGTATTTTGCGCATTGCGCCAAAATTTTAGAAGGGGGGGGTATAAAAAAACATCCGATCACCAAATAAATTATAGTTGCATACGTTTTCATATCTGTTTCTTTAAAAATTTATTTCTTATATATTTTTTCCTGATAAGATTTATTCTTGTCTGTATTGATCTTCAAAACATAGATCCCGGTTGCCATTTCAGAAATCATCAACTTGTAGGAATGTGTATGAATATCATTTATAGAAATCAACGCTCTTCCCAGCAAGTCGTAAAGTGCAATGGAAACAATACTACCAGAAGATAATTTTAACTCTATATTATCGGAAGCTGGATTTGGATAAAGATGCACTACTTCTTCGTCTCCATTGAGATCAATACTGATGGTAGTTGAAAAAGAAAATTGACCATCAGCATCCACTTGTTTTATTTTATAATAATAAATTTCTCCTTCCGAAATTTCTGAATCTAGACAAGAATAGGATTGCACCTCTATAGCGTTACCAGTAGCACTGACTATCTTGATGGTTTCAAAATAAATTCCATCGATAGACCTTTGTATTTCGAAGTAAGCGTTATTTTTTTCAGTGGCAGTAGACCATTCGAGTAAGGCCTCTTCGTTGGATTTTGTTGCGGTGAATTGTAGAAATTTTACGGGTAGTGCATTTACATAAAGACAGGAAGAAAATTCCGAAGTATTCCTGCTGTTGGTGGCGCCAACATTGTCTGTAGCAGTAGCGGAAACCTGTCCATTAAAAGATCCAGAGATGGACCAATTGCCTACACCATCGGATACTGTGGAGCCAATCCAGGCCCAGCCATCTCCTTGCGAGCCACTTACGCTACAATTAGCACAAAGACTCATAGCATACAAGTCTATAAGTTTATTTGCCGGAGCAGTACCGATAATGGTTGCGGTAGTACTAAATGTTGTATTAATAACAGGTTTCTGAATATTTTGATTACCGGGATTTGAGGATCCATAATTAAGATTTATGGGTTTCTGTCCGTTGCAAACGATTTTATTTTTTCTGATCTGCACAGTTCTTGAAGCTCCTCCAGCGTATGAAGAACCGTTCCACCATTCAGCAACATATACACCATTCTGCCCATTATATGAAATGTCATTAGGAACTCCAACACCCGAAACATCAACACCCACTACATGATCGTATACCTGGGAATTTAAAAAGGACATGCCATTCAGTGTGTTGTATTTGATAGAATTTCCTTCAAACCGACTGTTGTAGACGTTGTCTCCTCCACAAGAAGCCCCTGCATACCATAGTGCGATTCCATTGCCTGAATTATTTTCAATCCTGTTCCCCTTCACAATTACTGCAAAATTCCACAACCACATTCTGATTCCATTTTCGCCGTTGCCAAGTGGAGAGCCATCTTTAGCCACCCCTATATAATTGTTGAGCACTTGTATTCCAAAGGTTTTCATGATCTGAATTCCCCACATATTATTTCCTGAAATAATGTTTTTGAGATTAGGATCAGTGCTGCCAATGATATGGTTCCCCTCAAGCGGGTCGGAACAGTTTCCCGGACTGTTCACCGTAATACCCGCATCGTTTGGTACCGCAATATTCCCTGTCTGATCCGTTCCGATAAAACATCCTTCTACTACAAACCCTGAACCAGTGTTCATGTGAATAGCGCCGATCTGCACAAGTGGTGCCGTGGTTTTAAAATTATTTAAAACCAATCCTCTCCAGATAATTGCAGTGCCTGAACCTCCCAAAGTGTAGTCGTAATTTTCTTCGAAACATCTTCCTTTATCTGAAGAACTTGAAAAGTCAGCACTGTAGCTTCCATATCCTTCAGCTGTATAGTTAACACTTCTTACTCCTCCTGCTGAAGCGTAAGAACCATCAATCACGATCATTGGATTTCCATAGGAAGAACCCGGCTGTGAGAATCCGTCAATGGTAACACTTGACTGAATTCTTGGATACATAATGAAAGGCTTGAACAGATAGGGTCCAGGTCCCGGAATATTAAATTGAATAATGTGCCGTCCACCAGCTATCGGTCTACATCTATTGGCCTGTGCAATGGCCCAACGCAATTGTCCTACAACAGGAGAATTATTTTCATCCGGCCAATCGTCTGTGCGGGTCACTACAAAAATTTGTCCTGTAGAAGGAAACCCAGTAGCCGCGGGACAGTTAGGAGGTGCTTGTGCCTTCAGTTCTGTTTTTATGAAAACAGTCAACAGCAGAACTAAACTCCAGTATTTTATTTTTTTTAAGAATACTTTTCTTTCCATATCGCTCTTGTTTTATTCTTTAATAATTTTTTTTCTCCGTAGCTCATTATTATATAAAGTCTCCGCTATATAAACTCCTCTTGCCAAAGAAGCCGTCGGGAGGGCAATAGTTCTGTTTGCTTGCTCCTGAGAGAAATTTTGCTGAAGGACTTCTCTTCCATGCATATCGAAAATGGTAAAACGCAGTACTGCAGTTTGGTTTTCACAGTTTTCAAATGAGAAAAACAAATCCCCCTGAAAAGGATTTGGATAAATAGAAATAATAGAAACTGCAACAGCTGCATTGTCAATTTCCTTAGCAGGAAACTGGATAAGCAAAGGAATTCCTGTATCAAAACAGGTTGAAAATTCTGAGGAGTTAGAGCTGTTTATTCCTCCCTGGTCGGTGGTGATGGCAGATATTTTTCCATCTATGGGTCCGTTATAACTCCATACTCCTGCGCCGTTGGAAGTGGTTTGTGCAAACCAGAAATAACCATCGGCTTGCGATGGAATAGTAGAAGAACAAACTCCACAAGCAGGATTCATTTTATATAAATCAATAATTTTATTTGCAGGAGCAGTGCCTTCTATGTGTAAAAGATTACTCAGCCCGCTGTTGATTATTGGCGCAGCCAATCCTTGATTGCCTTGAGGAGAAGAGCTGTGCAAATTAATCTGGCTCTTTTGACCTACCTGATCGTTACAGAAAATACTATTCTTCCGCATCGTGGCATAATAGGCAGATCCGGAAGGATGGGAGCCACCGCAACAAACACCAACATATA
>JANYCO010000242.1 GCA_025360235.1 Cytophagales bacterium | reverse complement strand
CATCCAATTGTGAAGCGATGGATCTTTAACTTTATATTTAACGATTTCGCCTTTTGCTCCTGTTACCACACAATGACAAATCTCTCCTCTCCACCCTTCGGTAAGTGAAACGGAAAAACTATTTGCCGGCAATTTCTTTTTATACAATTCCAGATCCGTCTTATTATCTTCTTCCATCAAACTATCCATCAATTCTAATAACGATCTTATATAGCCTATAGAGAACTGAACTTCCAGATTTCTTAACATTCCTCTTGCATATACATCACCGGTGGAAAGCAGAATTGGAGTATAGGGTACTTGTTTGTAATAGGCAAATGGGTGTGAAGAACGGGTATCTCTTTTTAATCCTGCCATTCTAGCAGCCATACCTACAGCACCGATCATTTCAACTTGTGCCTTGGTAACAATCCCGGTTTTCTCAAAACGGTTTAATACAGATGGAAGGGAAAATGTTTTTTCCGCCATCTCGATAAACTTAAATTCGAAATCGTCTAACAATTTTATCAGTCTTTCTTTAAGTGCAGGCGTAAAGGGATAAGGATTATAACCTGTGCGAATTAATCCTTTCGCAAAACGATTGCCGCACCAGAACTGGAAATAATTTATAACAGGAGTTCGCAATGCTCCAAATACTTCACTTCCCAATTGATAGGCAAGGTCATGACAGAACGCACTTAGGTCACCTGTGTGAATCGCGATACGCTCCAATTCTAATGCAAGAGATCTAAGTAACTCCAGTCTTGGCGGAACTTTAATATCGTGTAAGGCTTCCATGTTTTGAACGAAAGCCAAGGTATGCCCTACCACCGTATCGCCACAAATTGATTCTGACAAAACAGTTCTCTGAAGGAGATGTGTTTTTTTACTATATAACTCTTCTACACCTCTGTGCTGGTATCCAAGTTGAATTTCAAGATGCAAGACATCTTCTCCCTGGCATAAAAAACGAAAGTGACCTGGCTCAATAACACCTGCGTGGATAGGACCAACGCCTACTTCATGTGTTTCATCGCCTGTTACTTTTATGAAAGAATGGTCTTTTATAAGAATATTTCTGTCGAAACGATTATATGCATAACGCACATGTTTCATCCATGGATGACCCACGAATTGAATTCCGAAATTCTCATTTATCTCTCTTTCATAAATATGGAAAGCGGGAACATCGACGGTAAGTGAAGGAATCTGAACATTTTCACTTTTAGTTAATTCGTATGAAAGCAGGTGAATGGTATGTTCTTTGTCGTCGGCAATACAACAAATAAATTTTAACTTCTCTCCTGCATCGTATCCAAAATAGTTAACACAATGACATGCATTGTTTGACATAAGTTCTATGACACGATCATAAAAATCACAATAATTGTAAACCGGGATAACATCCGTTCCGATAGATTCGTTATTTTTTATTGTAAGATGCTCCATATATTATCTTGGCAAGTGCATTACCGCGTCTTGCATAAATACCATAAGTTGGGCCGGTGGATCAATACCAATCCACATAACCAGTAATAATAATATTACCTGAGGTATTATCTCAATATAGTTTGTTCTTCTTCTTGTCACCCGTTCCTCTTTGGGAGGCATAAAAAGTAAATCAAGAAATCGTTTAGCTAAGTTTGCAAACATAACAGTGAGCAGAACGAGCATTGGCACTAATACAAACCAATCGTTGTTGAGAAAAAGGGATTTGATCAGAATAAATTCGCTTATACAAAGTCCTGAAGGAGGCATTGCCAAAATCATAAAGAAGGCCAACAGGATAATTATTCCACCTACAGAATCTTTTCTAAAATAATTTCCAAGGAAAGCAGAATCATCTGTTCGGTGCAACCAATAAATATTTCCGAATTGATAAAACAAGGAAGCTTTGATAAACGAATGACAAATAAGATGTATGATGGCCGCCATATAGCCAAAGTGGCCAAGACTCAATGCTATTAATATTATGCCAGCGTGTTCTACACTGGAGTAAGCCAGCATTCTTTTAAAATTATTTATTTTCAATGTATAAACGGCAGCAAATAAAATCGAGAGCATTCCTGTTATCAGCAAAACTTTATTCATCCAGGTGTACAATTCGGGAGAGAGCGAAAATAATTCATAAAAACGAAAGATAGCCATAAAGCCAACGACAGTCATACCTCCGGAGAATATAGCTCCAATATGTAAAGGGGCGGCATCCTTGGCATCAATATCAACAGTAAACAATGGGGCCACACCAATCTTTACACTGAATCCGGTAAGTACAAAAATGAATGCTATCTTCAACCATAGCGGTTCCATTGAAGGAACAAATTTCATTAATGTAGAAATATTTATATCAGGATTTTTTATTTCTTGTCCGGCGATAACGATAAATAATATCCCAACAAATGCCAATGCCACTCCAATAGAACAAACAAAGAAATATTTCCAGGCTGCTTCAAAACTTTTTTTGCTTCTATCTCTGTAGATAAGCATTGCGGAAGCTAATGTAGTAGCTTCAAGGAAAGCCCACAGTAATGCAAGGTGACCAGAGATTAATACACCGCTCATCATACTGATCAGTATCATAAGTGCGCTGTCGTGTATCGCAATCATTTTATAGGTTTCCTTTCTGCGGGAGGCGAATATGATGCTATGAAAAATAGTAGCGAATGCCAGAATGGTAATCACTGACATAAACAAAACAGACAGCCGATCTATTCTGAAATATTCATCCACTTCTTCTCCCATGTGTTGGTAGCAGAATATATTCAACCAAACCTGCATTCCCAAAAAAGGTATAAAAAAGGCGTGTTGAATTGATTTATATTTTATAAAATACATGCAGGCGCAAAGGAAAAATACCAGGGAATAATATATTATTAATGCGTCCATTTTTAATCTTTAAGATTATTAAGTTTGGTAATTTCTAATCCTTTGTAGACTTTACTCATTTCGTTTACAAACACTCCAAGCAACAGTATTGTAGTAATAATATCAAACAGAATACAAAGATTAATGGCAATCGGCATTTCGGTTCCTATTGAAAGAGAGATCAGAAATATTCCATTTTCCAATACCAGATAACCGATAACGTGTGTCAATACTTTTTTTCTTCTGATCACGATCAGTGCACCGCAGAAGATTGCTGAAATAGAAGCAGTGAAAATGATAATATCGATGGCGTGAAAATGAAGCTTATTGGCCATTAAAAAAGACAACACGATTATCACAGAAACTTTTAAGATTGCATTAAAGTTAGTAGTGTCTGGCTCTGTTTCGTAGGTTACTTTATTTTTTTTAGCTAGATTTTTCAGATAATACGGCACTATAACTCCTTTAAACAATAAGGTTTCTGCCAGTATAAATATCAGATTGGAAATATGTATTTCTTTAAAATCCAATTTTACAATGGCAATAAAAAACAAAAGGACTCCTTGAAGTGCAATCAGATTGATATAAGTAGAGATCCTTCCTGTAGTAACAACATACACCAAAGTAAGAATAAAGATTATGATAAGTGTAATTTCCATAATTAGTTACTTATTGTTTGAAATTTTTGTTGCCAGATCAAAATACCAAAGAAGATTACAATAGATATCGCCATGAGCGAAAATATAAATTGAGGATTTTTTTTCATCCGCTCACGTGCTCTGAAAGATTCCAGTAGTCCTGCTGTAATAGCCCATATTATTTGTATTAGAAAAAATACAGCTATTTCTGTAAAAACACTCATCGTAGAATCAAGAAAGAAATTGCAAATAAGCATACCATACATTACAAATTTCAATGACGTTCCATACAGGATCATTGCGAGATCAAAACCACTATTGTCAAGAATCATGACTTCATGAATCATCGTAAGTTCAAGGTGTGTTTTGGGATCACCTACTGGCAACCTTCCATTTTCTACCATCGCAATCTGAACTAATATAAAAGAAGCCATAACACTTAACACCCAGGAAAAATCGTCGGCATAGTGAATATGGTTGTAGATATCGTAAAAGGAACTGTGGTCCGTAAACATAGCAAAGGAGGCTACGAGAAGAAAAAAAGCAGGTTCAATTAACATAGAATACAACGCTTCTCTATTAGCACCCATGCCTTCAAATGGACTCCCGGTATCCAATGCAGAAATGATCATGAAAAATTTCCCGAAAGCAAGTGTATAAGCAAAAAAAACAAAATCTCCTTTGAAAGAAAATAATGGAGGGTAGCTACCAAATGGAATAAAGCAAATGGCCATGAGGATAGAAGAAATGTAAATACTAGGTGCTATTTTAAAAATAATAGAAGTGGTAGTACTGTATACCGTTTGCTTATTGACTAACCTCAACATATCTTTAATATGCTGGGTAAGTCCAGGCCCCTTTCTACCACCGGCTATTGCTCTGGTCTTATTGAGCACCCCGATAAAAAAAAGAGTGGCGATGAAAATTAATACAACGGTTAACATAAACTATAATTCACTATTAAATATGAGTAAATACATCAAACACGGTCATTAATAACATGATTGTTATAAACAAAAACGCATACAAGATATAATGTTGAGTTTGTCCGTCCTGAATTTTTGCAAAGTAGGAAAGTGATTGGGTAAGTTTTTTCACAACGCTAAAAATTCCTTTTGTTTCTATTGGATCGTCACTTTCAGTACTCAATGGCCTGCTCTTTGGAAATAAATCTTTTTCTTCAAAATTGACAAACTCGGTTTTGACTTTTACAATAGGTTTGATCAAATGGATGAAATTTCCTGCATAAGAAGCACCGGTATATTGAAGTTTATCGCTACTGCCGGTATATCCGCACCCCCATGTTGGGCCATATACTTCCGAATTGGATTTTACTTTTAATGTTCTGATCACATAGATTGTTATCATCATTATCACAAACAAGATACTTACCAGTCCTACTTTACTGATAGAATCGAATTGATGAATCACAATTCCTGAAGGTTCAAAAGGCATATATAAACTCACCGCACCTGAAATAAATTTTACAAAAAACCCTGGGGCAAATCCAATAGCGAGTATTGCCGCTACAATAATGATGTTAGGGATATTCATATAGGTATTCACCTCTGTTGCGTTGGCCGCTTCCTCGCTTCTTGGAGTGCCCAGAAACATGATGCCAAAAGCCCTGGTGAAAGCAAAAATTGCCATGCCTCCAATAAGGACCAAAGAAATAAGCGCAGCAAGTTCTAGAATATCCATACTAAATTCTGCATGAAGCAAACCCATCATGCCGGAATAGATAAGAAATTCTGAAACAAATCCATTGAAAGGAGGTAATCCACAAATAGCCAATGATCCAATCAGAAAGAGTACGCCGGTAACAGGCATTCTTTTCATCAACCCGCCCAGTCGATCGATCTGTCTTGTTCCGGTTTGAATATAAACAGAGCCTGCGGTGTAAAACAAAAGTGATTTAAATAAAGAATGGTTAATGACATGCATCAACGCTCCGGCAAAACCCATAAATGTAATCAGCTGACTTTTTTGTGCAATACCGAGAACGCCTAATCCTACTCCCATTCCTATGATTCCAATATTTTCTATACTCGAATAAGCGAGCATTTTTTTTATGTCTTTCTGAATAGCTGCCTGGATAATTCCATATAGACCTGTGAGCATAGAAATAACATAAATAAATATTCCTATTTCCAGCAAATCAGTTTCGACATAAGTCAAAATTCTAAGTATGCCATAGATTCCCAATTTTATCATAGCACCTGACATCAGCCCGGCAGAAGGGCAAGGAGCGGCAGGATCGGCGTGTGGCAGCCAGGTATGAAGTGGTATAAAACCAGCCTTCATTCCAAAACTTACAAAAAATATTAAGAACAATGGAAAATTCGGATTTGAACTAAAGTAAAAATGCAATGCTTCAAAATTTTGCATCCCAGTTTTGTTGTACAACCACACTACCGCAATCATCAGCATCACTACATTGATGTGCATTTGTATAAAATAATTTAAGGCTGCTTTTATGTTCACAGGATTTTCAGACTCAAAAATCACCTGAACAAAGGAACATAGTGACATAATTTCCCAGAAAACTATAAAGGCCAAAAGATCTTGCGACATACATACCAATAACATGGATGCGTGCAGCAACGAAAAAGAAAATAAATGTAAACTCAAAGCACCTGCATTACCTCTATCCTTAAGGTATCCCACAGAATACATCGAAGAAGTAATTACAGTAAAATTGATCACCAAAATAAATATAGAAGACAGTTCATCAATTTTCAGATGGACAGTGCCTATAATTGAAAGGTCTATAAGAAAATAATTAATTGGTCCTTCTTTAAACACTATGACAACCATACAAGTGGTTACTACTGCAATAAAAAAATTAATAAAAAAATTTAAATAGCTTTTTATATTTTTAGGTACAAACAGAATTAGTGGAGTGCCTATAAGTGCATAAAAAAACAATTTTGTCAGGAAATCCATATTTTAATATTATTTGAGGTTCTAAATTGAACACACTACTATCCCAAACGTATCGTTTGATTCTGTAAATTCAGATTAAATTCAAATTAAATTCAGTGCTTTAAGGTATATAAAAAAACACGATATATCTCAAAAAAATAGTTTTTATTTCCTTAATTCGAACAAACCTTCAAATACTCGTTTAGCAGGTCCAATTAGATAAACTTCACCAAAGCCAGTATCTGTTCTTTTAAAAGAAATACTCAATTCTCCTCCAAGCGTATGAATCCTTACAGGGCTGGACATTCCGGAATATGAAGCGGCTAAAGCAGCTGCTGTAACACCTGTACCACAAGAAAAAGTCTCATCTTCTACACCACGCTCGTAGGTTCTTACATAAAGCAAAGATTCCTTCTTTTCGGTAAAATTTACATTAGTTCCTTTTTCTTTGAAGCGACTGTTGTTTCGTATTTTACGCCCTTCTTCAAAAACAGGAAAATCATCTATCCCATCTACCGCCTTCACGTAGTGAGGGGATCCTGTATTCATATAAAAATGATCTCCGTTATTTTCTACCTGATCTACATCAATCATTTTGAGATGCACCAGACCTTTCTCTATATAAGCATCGTGTGGCCCGTCAATAGCCAAAAAAGTTGTCTGTTCACCAATCACTCCAAGGTCATGCGCAAACTGAACGATACAGCGGCCGCCGTTACCGCACATCGAACTCTGTTTACCATCAGAATTGAAATAGACCATTTTGAAATCATACCCTTTTTCATTTTCCAAAAGAATAAATCCATCTGCCCCAATACCGAATCTACGATGACAAATATTTTCAATTAAAACAGTATTGTTCACATCAAAGATTCCGGCACGGTTGTCTACCATTACGAAATCATTTCCGGTACCCTGGTATTTATAAAATTTCAATTCCATATCATTTCTAATGTGAAAGGCGTATGACTGTTATACAATCATACGCCTTTGAAAGTTCCATTTACACCTTATAGGTTTTAAAAACCATAAGGTATGTTTTCTTTAAAAGAATTTATAACGCTCGTCTACAATATCAGCCAATTTCTTTGTTGCTTCGTCTACCAAATAATCGTCTGAACCGGAACGTTGCGTCTCTTTCTGAGTCTTTTGTTGATTATAGTCCGCTACTTCAGGAGCAGGTTGAATTTTAACCAACTCAACCATAACGACACCTGTTTCGCCTTTAAAGGCAGTGGTCCTTTTACCTGGTTTCAATCCGAACGCTTTACCACATGCTATTGGATCATATCCAACTGAACCAATGGCAGTGGAAGAAAATGTAACGTCAGGTGCAGTGCCAGTCAGGGCTTGGGTACCGTAATCCGTAGCTATTTTCGCAAAATCTCCTGTCAGCTTACTTAATTTGGCAATAATCTGCTCTGCTTTTATTTCATTTTTTACTTTACCGGTTACTTCTGTTCTTACATCGTCTACGGATGCAGTACCTTCTTCTCTTTTAGCAATAAGAATAGCCACCACATATTGATCATCCATTGTATAAACAGTAGAAACGGTGCCAATGCTTGCATCGTTGTATGCCCACTTCACGATCTCCCTTGCATTTTTAAGTCCCGTTAAATTACGCTCGTTTTTACCTGCATTTGGAAAATTATAATGAACCAAGGTTGGGTCTTTTTTCAACTGAGCCATGTAGGTCTGTGTGTCTTTCGAAGCAGTTGCAAAAGCAGTGGCAACAGCAAAACCATCCAGCGTCGACGAAGTCAGTCGAGGTTCAAGCAGGAACATTGGAAACCCTGCTCCCGTTGTTTTGAAATGGATCCAAGCAACGACTGGGGTGCGCTGCGCATCCAGGTCAAAATCCATTTTGAGGTTC
>JANYCO010000218.1 GCA_025360235.1 Cytophagales bacterium | reverse complement strand
ATACAACACAATCCTGCATATCATAAGATTTTGAACTGGTATTATTGGTGCCCAATTCGAAAAGATAAATAGCTTGGTTTTCATTAAGATTTATTTTTCCATTAACAATATATCCTTGCATGTATGTTTCCGCATCTGCCTGACCTGCAAAACCTGCTATTGTTGGTACCGCATCTCCATTACGAAGAACCCATTCAAATGCATCATTTGTTGAGGATACTCTTTCATAAAGCATCACGCCTGTTTTTGGATTGATCGATTTCGATCTTATACTAATCGCAGTGTTAGCAGCAATTGGCTGACTCGTTTTCCAGGTATGGGTTTTATGGTCGTTAACATCAGACGACTTATTATATCCACTATATACGCCGAAAGGATCTACTGTATTACTTCCAAAAACAACTTGCGTAATAACAGGATAGTCAATTCCTACTCCTCCTTCTTTTATAGCACAGCCTAACACGGTCACTGTAGCGTTATAGCATTTCGATGGTACAACTTTACCTTTGTCAATATTAAAATCAACTTTTTTGCCTGTAGGAGGGTTGTCCACCACTGGATCTTTTACCACTGGTGGAGTACAATTTAAAGTGACTTTATCAGTAGCAGTTCCAGACTCATTAGTGGCAGATACTGTTAGTATAGAAGTTTTGTCAAAGCTGAAATTGATGCTTACTTTACCTGAGCTGGCATCAAAGCTGTATTTATCTGCAGACAATGCCACGTCATTCACTGTTACTTTTATATTATTTTTGTCTGTAATATTCTTCACAGTAGCAAGAATTGTTTCCTGACAAGTAACCGATGCATATGTTTCCGAAGACGGTGAATTAATCTGAACAGTAGGGACTGCAGGTTTATTGACTACAACAGGAGCAGTAACTGCCGGAACACAATCGGTAGAGTTTATTGTACAACTACATGTAGAAGTAATTGATCCTCCACTGTTATTTTGTTCAATACCATTGGCATCACATAAACTTACTTTGCCTGTAAGGCTTGCTCCGCCGTTTACTGATGTTTGACCTGAAACAGTCACAGATGCACAGCTTGTTCCTGTTCCAGAAATCGAACCGTTGAAATCCAGTGCCCCAGCTTCTAATCTGGAACCAGCGCTCATGTTGAAATTGCTTCCACCATTAATTACTGTTTTACCTCCTGATTTTACATAACCTGAATTATCAAATGTCGTATTGTTATGAAATTCACCTGTTGTAATAACCTTACAACTGTTTACAAAAGAACCTCCGCTGTTGTTGTGCAAACTGCCTTTAACAATCATCGTTCCACTGTTGCAGGTACTATTTCCATTATTCACACTACCGTTTATTGTTATGGTTCCGGTATTTTTAAATACTCCTTGTGAATTTATATTACAGTCACTGCCAACGGTCATCGTTCCGTAGTTTTCCATTCTGCCGTTAAATGTAGTGCCTTGTAATGTTAATGTCCCAAAATTACGAACCGTACAATTTCCATTATTTAAATTAAGGCTTCCAAAAGTAGCATCGCCATTTATTACAATTGTTCCCGAATTAAAATTAAGTGACGATGGCTTAGCAGATCCACAAACAACAAGCATTCCGCCATTCATCGTAATCTGACCTGTGAACGTTCCTTTGATCGTCACTTTTTTTCCTGCTTCAACAGAGAGGTTTCCTGTTGGCCCGGATTTTTCATCTGAGTCATGACAAGAGCCGCAATCCACGTACTTGTTAGGCGAAGCAGCAGGACAGTCATTCCCTTCTGGGAAAGAAGGGATTTCAACTTTTGGATCTACTTTAGGTGGGGCACAGTTTAATGTGACCTTGTCTGTAGCAGTACCTGATTCATTGGCAACAGAAACAACTACTGCCGATGTTTTATCGATCTTAACATTGAACGTAACGTTTCCCGAACTTGGATCAATCGTGTATTCCTGCGGATAAAGAATCGTATTGTTTACAGTAATTTTGATATTCTCTTTATTCGTAACATTTTTTACCTGAACAACTACATTCTCATCGCAATCTGGTGAAACATAAGGATCTCCTGAAGGGGAGGTTATCTTAACGGTTGGGGCAGGAACCACTACTTTTGGAGGTACGCAAGTGATTGTTATATTATCGGAAACTGATCCGGATTCATTAGAAGCAGTGATCGAAATCGCTTTTGCTTCTTTTATAGGAAGATGGAATGAAAGCCGACCCGTTGCTGCATCGAAGGAATATGCATCTGCAGAAAGTGCGGTACCATTTACCGCAACACTAATGTCATCTTTTGATTTTACATTTCTTACTAAGGCTACCACATCTTCTTCGCAGCTTATTGAAGCGTAAGGGTCGTTAGCAGGTAAATTAATTTTAACCGTTGGTGCAGGCATCTTTTCTTTAGGTGGTGCACAGGTAATCGAAATTTTATCTGAGGCCACACCCGATTCGTTGGTTGCCGTAACAACAATAGTGTTTGGATCTTTTATCGAAACATGGAAAGACAAATGGCCTGTTGCTGCATCAAATGTAAATTCATCTGAACCTAAAGGAAGATTATTTACAATTACCTGTATCTTCTCTTTCGAACTTACATTTCTTACTGTAGCACTAAGGTCTTCTTCACAAGTAAGAGAAATGAATGGATCGTTGGATGGTTTGGTAAACTGAATAGTTGGTTCTGGAATTTTTTCTTTCGGTGGTGCACAGGTAATCGAGATTTTATCCGTTGCCACTCCAGACTCATTGGTAGCCGTAATAACCACAGCATTTGGATTCGTTATGGAAAGGTGGAAAGACAATTGGCCAACGGCAGCATCATAAACATACTGATCGGAAGTTAAGGCAACATTATTTACTGTAACTTGAATCTGATCTTTTGATTTTATATTTCTTACCGTCGCCGTTACATCTTCATCACAACTTATAGAAATATATGGATCTGCAGATGGTTTTGTAATTTGTACAGTAGGGGCAGGTGTTTTTTCTTTTGGTGGTGCACAGGTGATTGTTACCTTATCGGTTGCTACTCCA
>JANYCO010000080.1 GCA_025360235.1 Cytophagales bacterium | reverse complement strand
CATTGGTAGAAAAACACCTTGAGGCAAAGGAAGTGGAAATAATGGCGGTGTAATCGATTACGAATTACAAATTAAAAATTGCGATTTTTTCCCTATATTTGTTCCCACTTAAAATAAACGTAACTAAAAATTCTTATATGAAAGCTTATGTATTCCCCGGTCAGGGGGCACAGTTCCCAGGTATGGGTAAAGAGTTGTATGCTTCTTCTGCAAAAGCAAAAGAACTTTTCGAAAAAGCGAATACAATACTTGGTTTCGAGATCACTAAGATAATGTTTGAAGGAGCTGATGAAGAATTGAAACAAACGAAAGTAACACAGCCTGCAATATTTTTGCATTCAGTTATACTAGCATTAACCACAGCAGATTTTAAACCGGATATGGTAGCGGGACATTCGTTAGGTGAGTTTTCTGCTCTAGTGGCAAACGGTACTTTATCTTTTGAAGACGGATTGAAATTAGTTTCTAAACGTGCCTTGGCAATGCAGAAGGCTTGTGAACAAAATCCATCTACCATGGCCGCTATACTTGGTCTGGAAGATGCTAAAGTAGAAGAAATTTGCGTAAGCATTACAGAAGAAGTAGTAGTAGCAGCAAATTATAATTGTCCCGGACAGTTAGTTATTTCAGGTTCAAACAAAGGTATTGAAATAGCTTGCGTGAAGATGAAAGAAGCGGGAGCTAAAAGAGCATTGCCACTTCCTGTAGGTGGAGCATTCCACTCTCCGCTAATGGAGCCGGCCAGAACAGAGTTAGCTGCAGCAATTGAAAGTACTCTTTTTTCAAAACCAACTTGTCCGGTTTATCAAAATGTAAATGCAATGCCTTCTACTGATATTGAAGAAATCAAAAAGAACTTGATCGCACAATTGACCGCTCCGGTAAGATGGACGCAGTCGGTACAAAATATGGCTACTGATGGTGCTACGCTTTTTGTAGAGTGTGGTCCAGGTAAAGTGTTACAGGGATTAGTAAAGAAAATCCACGCAGCTGCAGAGGTGGCTGGGGTTTAAAATTTGTAGCGGTATAAGGAATTAGGTTATGCTTTTTACAAGTGCGGTATTTTTATTTATTTTCCTGCCATTAGTTTTGGTTACCTATTTCCTTTTACCTCCAAAATACAGAAATCTGTGTTTGCTTATTTCGAGTATCATTTTTTATGCATGGGGAGAAAAGAAACTTGTAGTAATAATGATGATTACTACAGTGGTAGATTTTTATGGTGCAATTTTAATTGAAAAGGGAAAGAGAAAAGCTGGATTACTTATCACTGTTTTATTTAATCTTGGCCTACTATTCTATTTTAAATATCTGAATTTCACATTTGATAATATAGTAAGCTTGCTGCATGAAATGGGCCTTGAAACAGGAAGCAGCATTCCGAAAATTATAATGCCTCTTGGTATTAGCTTTCTTACCTTTCATTCCTTGTCCTATGTGGTTGATGTGTATCGGGGAGAAATAAAAGCGAATAAAAGTCTGGTTCAATTTGGTACGTACATTTTCTTATTTCCTCATCTTATTGCTGGGCCTATTGTTCGGTACGTCACCATTCATAAAGAGCTTCAGTATAGAGATATTGGGTCTGATAAATTTTCTGAAGGAATAAAAAGGTTTATCATTGGTTTGGCAAAGAAGATGATTATTGCCAACAACTGTGCCTATGCAGCCGATTATATTTTAGCTTTGCCTAAAGACAATTTGTCAACATCCCTGGTATGGCTGGCGATGATAGCCTATTCGCTACAAATATTTTATGATTTTTCAGGTTATTCAGATATGGCGATTGGATTGGGCAAAATGTTTGGTTTTGATTTCAAGGAAAATTTTAATTACCCTTATATTTCTTCCTCTATAAGAGAGTTTTGGAGACGTTGGCACATTTCACTTTCCACTTGGTTTAAAGATTATCTTTATATCCCTATAGGAGGAAGCAGGGTTTCGTTACCAAAAATTTATTTGAATTTATTTATCGTTTTTATGGTCACAGGATTTTGGCATGGAGCAAGTTGGAACTTTATGATCTGGGGCATGTTTCATGGATTCTTTATAGTTATAGAAAAGGTAGGCTTACAAAAACTACTTGACAGGATTTGGGTTCCTGTGGCACATTTTTATACCTTAATGATAGTTTTGATTGGCTGGGTTTTTTTCAGGGCGGATACTTTAGAAATGGGATTATTTTATCTTGGAAAAATGTTTTCCTATTCTTATTGTGCCACAGACGATGCAGTATTGACACTTATATTTTCTAAGGAAACAATCGTGGCAATGGTAATAGGAATATCCTTTTCACTGCCAATATACGGCTGGCTGAAAATGAAAATTTTATTATTGTCACAAAAAAATAGTAAAATTGAAATATATGCCAATATAGGGTATGCTTTTATTCTGTTGAGTCTATTTGTGATAGCCTGTATGAAAATTGCAGTAAATTCTTACAATCCATTTATCTATTTTAGATTCTAATAAAAAATTACATGAAAAAGAATATAAACGTTTTTCTGATTATTTCCTTTCTTGTTTTTTTAACGGTGCCCACCTTTGTCAAGTTTTTTGATTTGGATGATAGCAGCAACGAAAATAAAGTTGTAAAGAAAATTCCGTCTTTTGATATTAATAAAATTGATGATGTTATTAAAGATTTTGATGCCTATTATAAAGAAAATTTTGGAGGTAGAATGCTATTATTTAATTTCTACAGTGGATTTAAGTATAAAATTTTAAATGA
>JANYCO010000060.1 GCA_025360235.1 Cytophagales bacterium | reverse complement strand
GACTATTACGAAATTTTGGGAGTTAGCAAAAATGCTCCTGCAGATGAGATAAAGAAAGCTTACCGAAAGTTGGCAATACAATATCATCCTGATAAAAATCCAGACAACCCTCAAGCAGAAGAAAAATTCAAAGAAGCGGCTGAAGCATACGAAGTATTGAGCAATCCTGAAAAGAAACAACGCTACGATCAATACGGACATGCGGGAGTAGGCGGAGCAGGTGGCGGACATGGCAATATGAACATGGATGATATCTTCTCAAACTTTGGAGATATTTTCGGAGATGACAATCCGTTTGGTAGTTTCTTTGGAGGTAACCGAGGTGGCGGAAGAGCTAAAAGACGTGGTTCAAACCTTCGTATAAAACTAAAATTAGATCTTCAGGAAATAGCCAATGGTGCTGAGAAAAAAATCAAAGTAAAACGTCATATGGCTTGTGACACTTGTCATGGCAATGGTTCAAAGAATGGCACTTCGGTAAAAACCTGTACCACCTGTCAAGGCTCGGGGCAAACCCGTAAGGTAGTTGACACTATGCTCGGGAGAATGGTATCCAGCGCTACTTGTAACACCTGTCAGGGGAGTGGCTCTGTCATTACTGAAAAATGTACCGTTTGTCATGGTGCCGGAACGCAAGAAAAAGGAGAAGAGATAAATATCAAAGTACCCGCTGGTGTGACAGATGGAATGCAACTTTCCATGAGTGGCAAAGGAAATTACCCTCAAGGTGGTGGAATAGCCGGAGATTTAATTATTCTTATAGAAGAAGAAGAACATGAAGTTCTCAAAAGAGAAGGCAATAATGTGATTTTTGATTTGTATATTAGCTTTACGGATGCGGTATTTGGCAGTTCAATTGAAGTGCCAACGATAGATGGGAAAGTTAAGATCAAGATTGACCCTGGCACACAAAGCGGGAAAATTTTACGTTTAAAAGGTAAAGGAATACAAGATATAAACGGATACGAAAAAGGGGATCAATTGATCCACGTGAATGTATGGACTCCGCAACATCTTTCTAAAGAAGAAAAAGACATACTTCAAAAATTCAATGGTTCTGAGAGCTTCAAACCTAATCCTGGCAAGCAGGATAAGAGTTTCTTTGAGAAAATGAGAGAGTTTTTTTGAAAATAACGATCTAATTAACTTAACTTTTTTTTATGTTAGAACCGAAAATCTTAATGTTGACGGGAAGTCTGTCAGGAGAAATCAGTGGTGGTATGGGGATTGCTACTACTGAAATTGCGAAACATCTTTCTGCGATCACTCCTGTTCAGTTAATAAAATCAGGGGGTAATTTTCCTACAATAAAAAACAGCCATTCCATTAATGCCTTTACTCCCGCAAAACAGATTGTTTCGTATTCTGTATTTCCTTTAGATAAAAAAGATCCCATTCAATATGATTTTCTAATTTCCCCTTACAGGTCAGATAGTTTTTATAAAAAGGAACAAAAAAAACAAGCTGGAAATTCTATTTTAGAGGTAATAGAAACAATAGCACCAACCTATATGGAGGAAGTGGCATTCTACAATCAGAAAGTCATAGAATTAGCACAGACACTTCCATTTGATGTAATATATTGCCACGACTGGACTACCTTTCAAGCTGGGATCAGTTTAAAATTACATACCGGAAAGAAATTGGTTTTACATATTCATTCTTTGGAAACAGACCGAAAACCAGATAATAAAAATACCAACATTTATTACCTGGAGCGCAAAGCGATGGATTATGCAGATGCTGTAATTACTGTAAGTGTATATACAAAAAAATTAATCTGTAAAAATTATGAAATATACCCTGACAAAATAAGTGTAGTTTATAATGCAATTGAACAGGTAGTACAAAACAGAATACAGGAAACAGGAAAGAAAACTCTGAATGTTCTTTTTTTGGGAAGACTTACAAGACAGAAGGGGATTGATAATTTTATTAGTATTGCCGAACTGGTTTATGCAAAATTTCCAACGGTACAATTTGTCATTGCAGGAGAAGGTGAATTACGTACAGAAATAGAAGATCGAATAGAAAATTCTATAGCCGTTGACCAAATAAATTTACTTGGTTATCTAAACAATGAAGAAAAAAACAACCTGTTAGATATCACCGATATTTTCTTCATGCCCTCCGAATCAGAACCTTTCGGTCTTTCAGCATTGGAGGCCGCATCAACGGGTATACCATGTGTTATCTCTAAACAATCAGGGATATCTGAAATTATGGCCAGTGCCATAAAAGCAGATTTCAATGATGTAGCGGGATTTGCCGCTGGTGTTATATCTCTATTAGAAAGCGAATCGCTTAGAAAAACCGTTTCTGAGGGGCAATTAGCCGAAATTAAAGAATTGAATTGGAACAAATCTGTTGAAAAGATCAAGGATATTATAGCTGGTGTCTAATTTAGAATATTAAATATTTTATCACAATTAGCTTAACATCAAAGAATTTCATATATTAGAAATATGAAATTCTTGCACCAACCAAAATTTTCGTTACTTCAGGTTATGCTTATTTTTGCAAGCATCAGTGCAATAGCTGCTATTAGTTTCATATCTTTTGCAAGCAGTCCGGCTACCAAAAACACGATTTCCCCTACAAAAAAAGAACCCCTCCTTGTTAGAGATTCTTTACAGAAAGACACTTCTGCTTTAGCAAAATTATTATTTTCAATAGATACACTCTCGGAATCTCCTTCCCTCTACCATGGAGGTTTTGGGTTTTCACTTGTTACACTCGACAGCAATAAAACAATAATTGAATACAACAGCCATAAAAGCCTGGTTCCTGCCTCTGTTATTAAAACACTCTGCACTGGTGTTGCGCTGACCAAACTTGGCCCCGAGTATCAATATACGACCCGCCTGCAATATGATGGTGATATTGATCCTGCCACAAAAATTCTACACGGCAATATCTATATCAAAGGAAGCGGTGATCCTTCTCTGGGATCAGATGTATTTGGTAATAATATAAAAACCATTCTTAATTCCTGGGCAACTGCTATAAAAAATGCAGGCATTGATTCTATTCAAGGTGCCATCATAGGAGATGGAGAATATTTCGAACAACAATCGATTCCTGGTGGCTGGGCCTGGGAAGATATGCAGAGTAGCTATGGAATTGGTTGCAGCGGCCTTGCGTTTAGAGAAAATACGTTTGACGTAAATGTAACATGTAAAGGCAAAACCACTCAGGCTTCCTGTTATCCGCCGCTTCCCGGAATTACATTACACAATCAGATCGTAGTTAATCCTCTGATCTATAAAAATTATTTGTTTGTTTCCGGAGCACCTTATCAAAACGAAAGGATTATAATGGGCGAAATTAAAAGCAATTATTCTGAAAGAAGTAATATTCCAGACCCTGCACTTTGTTGTGCTTACAATTTACTTCTAACATTGAAAGCCAATAAAATAAAAATGAAAGATTCTTGTTCAACAGTGCGAAATCTAAAACTTATAGGTAAGTACAACTGGGAAGAACGTAAGACATTTTATACAACCTATTCTCCGTCGTTAAATAAGATGGTTGGCTATACAAATAAGACAAGTCAGAATTTTTACGCAGAAACTTTTCTCAAAACCCTTGGGGCGCAGAAAAGCGGTTATGGTAGTACTGTTGGGGGGATAAAAGAAGTAATCGGTTATTTAAAAGAAAAAGAAATAGACCTCCATGGATTCTACATGGTGGACGGAAGTGGAATTTCCCGTTACAATTCCCTTACTGCTAAATTCCTTACAGACTTGCTAGTAACTTATTCAAAGGACCCCATTATCTTTCCTCATTTTTACAAATCACTTTCAGTTGCGGGGGAAAGTGGAACTATGTATAAAATGGCTGAAGAAACTATTGCCGCAGGTAACATCCATGCGAAGAGTGGTTCTATGACAAGAGTGCACAGCTATACGGGCTATGTTACAACTAGGAGCGGTAAAATGCTCGCCTTCTCTATGATTATCAATAATCAGGGATGGGATTATACTCAGACAAAAAAACAATTAGAAAAACTTATGATTCTAATGGCAAATTTGGAATAATTGTTAATGATTAATGGCTAATAATTTTTTCTTTAACTATTAAAAATGAAATTATCAAATTATCAAGTTATCAAATTATTTTTTTTAGAAATTTCTGAAATTGCCAAAGGCGATTCCCACTCTTGCTACAAAGAGACTTTCCTGAAAATAAATATTATAAGGATCGCTGCCGTAGTATCCTACACGCATAAATATAGCGTAATCGTTGGAGGTACCTATACGTTCATACCATGTTAAATCTACATTTAAGCGTTTTGAAACGT
>JANYCO010000695.1 GCA_025360235.1 Cytophagales bacterium | reverse complement strand
TCTTGGATGAACAAAAAACAGAATAATGCCTAGTACACCGTAAAATAAAGCGACCGATAAAAATCCATAATAATTTTTCCCAAATAATTCTCCAACAAAAAGCGCAATCGCGATAGTTAACGTAAGCACAAAAAGAGAAATGACAATCGTCAATAATAAACGGGAAATCAATGTAGACGTAACATCTGCTGTCTTATTCAGAGATCTTAGTTTTAGTAATTCAAAACTTGTCCTACCATATTCTTCAACTCTTTCTAAAAGAGGCTCGACCAAACTTACTTTAGTTTCCATTTCTATTTTATATTTTCAGGATGTTCTAACAGATACTGATCCAATATGGAATTTAGTGAATCTAAATATGTTTTTAATTTTTTCAATGTGATTGTAGGATGTTCCTCATTCGGAATTGTTATAGGCATTTCCTCTATATATTTAGACAACTCAGGATAATTATTTTTGATCCTCATTGTTATTTCGAGAATTTTAGAATTTAGCTCTTCTCCCATAACTGGGTCCGGTGTCAATTGAATTTCGCTTTTAGAAATGATTACTTTCTCTTTTAACGATTCTTTAAATTCAGAATAATTTGCCATTTTATTTACCTGCAGATATTTATAGTTTGACTATTACAAAGTTTATCTTAACCTTTAGACTTTAGGTGTTATATTTCCTATGTATTCATTTACCTTTCCTTTCACCACTTCGCCTTCTTTCTCAATTTCATCAAGAAAAGCCTGTAATTTTTCTCTTACTGTATCTGAAAGTTCGTCGCTTTTTATGCACAATTTTTTTCTTGTTTCGCTTCCTTTGTCCGGAGCAAAAAGAACCCCAAGTACTCCTCCTACTACCGCACCCAATAATAAGGCTCCGATTACTTTTCCTGTATTTCCTAAATTTTCCATTTTGTTTTCTTTAATTTTTTATTTAATTAAATACTATTACAGAATTTTTTGACCTTGAATAACCCTTAATATCACCGAGATAAGAGCGATCACCAAAAGTATATGTATTATCCCCCCAGCATTATAACCTAAAAAGCCTATTGCCCATATAATGACCAAAAATACAGCTACGACATAAAGTAAATTTCCCATGATTTGTTTTTTTTAATTGTTTATAAATTATCTATTTTAATTTGAAGTCAAATGAAGCTCATGCTTATCGTTACCATCTATATAATAATACCAAAAAGCTTTTTCTTCTAACTTAAGTATTATTAATGTACGAGACGATTGATCATCACTTCCATTCAATTTAATTTCTTTATCATTATTTTGAAATGCCCAAGTTCCAGATCCATTCTGAAAACTCCAATTATATGAATAAGACCCGCTCTTTGAAAATGCCTCTGTATAACTTGACACTAAAGAAGTATAATCATCTCCATTTATTTTGTAGTTTTCGACACGCCATGTATTAGCCACTCTTTCCGATCTCGACCTTAAATTAATTCCTGTTTCGTCAGAATATTTTTTACAACCCTGAATAAATGGCATTGCAACCACTGTAACGATTAACAGTATTATTGAAATTTTTGTTTTTGTTTTCATTTTAGTAGGTAAAATTTTCTTGTATTAATTTATAAATTTTTAGTACGATAAAATCTGTATCCGACAGTTGTCTGAAGCCATACATCCTTATATCTGGGTGTTGTAGAGGTTCCATCTCCATTATTATTCTGCACTCCCCAGCCAACTCTTGCTCCAAGCACAAAGTGCTTCAGTGTAAGATCCAGACCAGCCGTGAAACACAAAATATTTTTACGAATATTCGCATTCCCAAATTCTTGCTCTTGTTGAATAGTTGTTGTTGCATTTGCAAATACATCTCTTTGCTTCATTAGAAAAGAATATTGAGGTCCAGCCAACAAAGTCAAAAACTCACTAGGTTTAAATGCAAACAAAAGTGGTACATCAACGTAACTTGTAGTACGAGTGACGTCATAAGTACTTCCAAGTAAAACTCCCGTTGCTTTAAACCCTCTTTGAGAAAATAATAATTCCGGCTGAACTCCGATATATTTACCAATTGGAACAGCCATGAAAGCTCCTGAAACAAAACCTAATCTAGGATTAGTATTAAAATTTTCACCCTTAGAATCGTATACATTAGAGTAATTTGAACCCACTTTTAACCCAAAGAGAAATTTATCTCGGAAATCTGTTCTGTTACTCTGCGCATTACTTATGCCAATCGTACAGATAACTATAAGTAATATTAAAATCAGCTTTTTCATTTTTTTAATTTTAAATTAGTATGAATTTATCTTCTTTTAT
>JANYCO010000670.1 GCA_025360235.1 Cytophagales bacterium | reverse complement strand
TAAGAATTTTGTTTCAGGACAAGAGGTAAAACTGAAAGGAATAGCTGATTTGAACTTGAAAATTGATTATTTATTTTCAAAACAATTTTCAGCGTATATAGAAGCGAATAATATTCTGTCGCAAAAGTATCAGCGGTATTTATATTATTCAAACAAAGGGATAAACGTAATGGCTGGTTTAACGTATTCGTTTTAATGCAAGTAGAAAATTATATACAAGGCTTATTATTTGAACACAACTGTGTGGTGATTCCCGATTTCGGAGGATTTATCTCAGAGTTAAAAAGTGTGGAAATACATCCTATTACACATCGTTTTACTCCCCCTACTAAAAGAGTTGCATTCAATGAACAGTTGAAAGTAAATGATGGTCTATTAGCTGCTACTATAGCCCGTGAAGAAGGAGTAGAGATGGAAGAGGCCTACGAGCAGATCAGAAAATTTGTCAATACAATACGGGAAGAACTTCGTACCAATAATAATTATATTTTTCAGGAAATAGGTAAGTTGTTTTATAACGTAGAAAACAAATTGGAATTTGAGCCAGACACCAGAGTAAATTACCTGGAAGAGAGTTTTGGCTTTCAGGAATTGTTTTTTAAACCCATAGACAGAAAAAATACAGATATGAGTTCAACACAAAGACCGGTTAGGCCTGTAGTAAGAAAACAAATTACGCCAACGACCCAGTCCCAAAAGGAAATACCTACAGAATTGACTTCAGACGGAAAAGGATCGGCATTAAAAATGGTCCTTATAATATTGCCACTCCTTTTATTGGTAGGGGCGGGAGCTGCTATTGTTTATTCAAAAAATAACAATAAAAGCTTAGCAAGTTTGAATATTTTTGGTGGTGATAAAGAAGAAGTGAAAGTTACGGAGAATAAGTCTCAACCTGTTCCGGAAAGCACCACTATTGAAGATTCATTAGCAGCACTGGCAAAAGCAGACTCTTCTAACTCAAGCAATACGTATTCTCCTGAAGAAGTATCTACTGAAATAGGCGGTAATACAGTATTTAAGAAGGAGGAAAATCCAGCTAAACAAAATCTTATTGATAAACAAAAAGAGCTTTCTGAAAATAAAAGTTCTAAGAAAGGTGGCAAAGAAGACATAGGAGCAGCCACTGCACATCATGGAAGGTATTTCGTTATTGTAGGTTCGTTTATCAACAGAGATAATGCTTATAAGTTTAGAAATTCATTGGCTGCTAAAGGAAGTAACGTTACGGTATTAGAGCCATCTCCGGATAATAAATTTTACAAAGTAGCCATTGATGACTTTGATAATAAGGATGACGCTATGAAGAAGAAATCTGAACTAGGTAGTGATTTCGGAAGTTCTGCATGGGTGATGTCTTATTAATCTAACCTTACGTTTTAATTTATCTAATCGATGAATACTTTATTGCAAATTACAATTCCTCAAACTCCAGCACCTGAAACGGTAGATAACAGTATTTCCATCCTTGATTTAGCAATTAAAGGTGGTTGGGTTATGATCCCAATAGGAGTACTTTCTGTGTTGGCTGTTTATATCATTATAGAACGTATGTTAACGTTGAAAAAGGCGGACAAAGACCCTGAGCGTTTCATGGAGAAAATAAAGAATCTTGTTTTTAACGGAGATATTTCCGGTGCTATTAACCAATGTCAGCAATTTGATACGCCTTTTTCCAGAATGATCGAAAAAGGGGTTACTAAAATTGGTACTCCACTTACAAATATCGAAGCTTCAGTAGAAAACGTTGGTAAAATGGAGATCTATAAACTGGAAAAAAATCTCAGTATACTGGCTACTATTTCTGGTGCCGGTCCGATGCTAGGGTTCTTTGGTACAGTAACGGGTATGGTACAGGCCTTTATTGCTATTGCTCAAGAAGAAGGTACTGTAAGTCCGAAACTTCTGTCATCCGGTATGTATGAAGCAATGATAACTACTGTAGGTGGGCTTATAGTAGGTATTATCGCTTATGTGGGTTACAACTATTTGGTTTCAAAAGTAGATAAGATCGTTAATAAAATGGAATACACTACTATTGAGTTTCTGGAATTGCTACAACAACCTAAATAATGAAGCTAAAGAGAAAAACCAGGGTTACTACCGAGTTTAGTCTGGCTTCCATGACTGACCTTATATTTCTATTACTCATTTTTTTCCTTCTTACTTCGAATTTTGTTACTCCTTCAGGTATGCCTGTGACGTTACCTCAATCAAGTACGAATGCTATTACAAAAATGAATCTATCGGTTACCATTACCTCTGATTTGAAATATTATATCAATAATACTCCTACTACTTTAGAATCTCTTGAAGCGCAGCTTAAACAAGAGATGGTTGGAGACAATAAACTTGTGGTGTTAAACGTTGATGAAACGGTGCCGGTGAAGTATTTCGTAAAAGTCGCTTCTATAGCCAATGGTCTTGGGGCAAAGGTTTCTATTGCTACAAAACAACCTGAATAAACCTTTATACGTTTATAGAGTATGAAAAAATCAGACGAAGAAGACAAAAAGAATAACAGAAAGGGAATAGCAATCTCTGTTGGGGTTCATGCTGTTCTGCTGATATTATTTTTCTTTATAATCGCTTGGCGTATGCCTAACCCACCTCCTAAAGGGATTGAAGGGATGCAAATTAATTTAGGGTTTACTGATAATGGTTCAGGAGATGAACAGTCCAATGTAGAAAAAGAAACGGAGCAGTTACCTACAGAAGAAATAGTGCCGGAGGATGTAAAAGAAGAAGCTACAATCGATGCTCAGAAGTTAGCCCAAAGTAATTTGGAGGCTGAACACAAAATCAATAACGAGAAAGAGCAAAAGGAAATAAAGAAAGAAAAAACGGAGCCTGTAAAAAAGGAAACAGTAAATCCCAATAACGAATATAAAACGAAGAGTAAATCAGACGGAGATAAGAATCAGCAGAAAGACCAAGGTCAGGAGAACGGAAATCCGGATTCAAGAAATTTATACAACGACGGAAATGGCAATAAAGGCACAGGACCCGATGCAACTGGTCTGCTAAGTTTACCAGGATGGGCTTTTGATTATATACCAACAGAGCCTGACTTGTCAAACGAGAGTGGGTATGTAATTTTCAAATTTGAGATCGACGAAAACGGAAAAGTATTAAATGCAAAGAGTATTGAAAGTAGAAATTTGTCTCCGACTACTATTGATCATTATAAGAAAAAATTGAAGTCAAGTAGGTTTAAAC
>JANYCO010000641.1 GCA_025360235.1 Cytophagales bacterium | reverse complement strand
TTTTTCTATAATTTATATACGCCATCGAATCGACTCCTTGTAGTTGATAGATTTGTCCTAAAATAAAATACAAGCGGGCCTTCTTTTCTTTTTTACCTGTTACCAGCGGTACTGCTTTCTCTATGTCGGGTATCATAGGGGCATAGTCCTCGCGGTAGCGGTTGAACTGAGCCTTGGTAAGGGCAAAATCCCGGATATTTCTTTTAGATTTTATAGGTTGTTTGTCCAGGTAATCCATCACATACCCGGCACTACGAAAATCTTTTTTCAACATAAAAAGACGCATTAGCTGGATCAGGCTTTCATGGCGCTCGTTGGGTTCTCCCTGCGCATTTACAAACTTGAACGTCTCTGCTGCCAGTTTCCATTCTCCGCGAAGGATCCGTGACTTTCCAACCAGGATGTAACTGTTGTCTACATACACGCTATTTTTATGATGAGTGATGGGTAAAGAAGCTTTTTTAACGATGTCGTCAGTTTTATCCTTAAAAGCTTTTGTCTGATTGGTATCAATTATGGTGACAGGGAAAAGAACCTTATTGTAATCGCTTTGGGTTTTGGCGTCAATATCGGTTTCAAGTTCTTTGGTACGTTCTCTGGCTATAAAATAAGCGTTGTCCCTTGCGTTAAGATTGTGCCAACCCTTGCTCAATAGAGTGTTTTTCTCCTGAGAACAAGCATTTAATAAGAACACCATACCCGCAAAAAGGGTGAAATAAATGGTATTTATGTGCCTGATCTTCAAATTTGGTTTTGTTTTATTTAACAATTTAAGTAAAATGCAATATTATAAAAAATACTCATATACATGCAGAGAAAAACTCTGACAGAAAGATTAACGAATAAATACCAGTTAATTGTCCGAAATGAGGAGAATTTTGCCGATAGATGGACGTTTTCGTTCAATTTTGCAAGGCTTCTTGTAGTGCTTACAGTACTCGTATTACTTTTCTACGGTTTGGTAACTGGGATTAATTTTCTGGGAGCTTATTTATTGGGCCTTGGAGGCAATTCCGGGGAAAATCAGCAGCTTGTAACACTCGCTGCCAAAGTGGATTCTTTAGAATACGAAACAGAAGTTCAGGACCAATATATCCTAAGCTTCAAAACGATGCTGGAAGGCGGGGAGACAAAACGTAAGGACACTTCTGTTCAGAAAATTGAAAATGCGCCAGAGGCCAAAGTTAGTAAGGAAGAGGACGAATTCAGGAAGAAATTTGAAAAAGAAGTTGCGGATCCTTCCTACAATTCAAAAGAAGGATTTACCCCACTTTATTTTTTCGCACCGGTTTCCGGTAAAACAGGTAACGTTGTTCAGGGAGGTAATATAACCGGAGTTACAATTGTGGCCAATAAAACGAAACCGGTAAAAGCGCTGGATGATGGAATGGTGGTGCTTAGCAGCAGAAATGTTGACAGTACTTACAAATTAATTTTACAACATAAGAATGGCCTTATCACTATTTATGATCAGGTAAAATCACCTCTTATAAAAACGGGTACTATTGTGATTAGGGGCGCTGATATTGCTTCTGCGGCAGATCAGAAGATAATTTTCTATATGATCTATAACAGTAAATTTTTGAACCCCAGACTTTATATAGCCTGGGAGAAATAAGCCAATTTTGCAATTTTATTTTGTTATTAATCTAATTATTAGCATATTGCTAAAAGTTGGGTCATGTTGACTCTTTTAAATTATACCTAATTACCTAATTATTACAACTATGTTTAAAACCGGAACATCCAAAAAAGAACTGGAGGAACTAGGAAGTGCAAGTACAATTATCGCTAAGAATGCGACATTGGAAGGTAATCTAGAAACTGCGGGTAATCTAAGAATCGAAGGAAGGTTAGTGGGAAATATCCGTTGCAAAGCCAAAGTAGCGATGGGAGAATCATCTCTTGTAGAAGGAGATATTTTTACTCAGAATGCGGAAATCGCAGGAAGAGTAAAAGGGCATCTTGAAATCGCTGGATTACTTATATTGAAACCTACTGCTATTATTGATGGTGATATTATTGCCGGAAAGATAATGCTGGAAACAGGGGCTACCTTCAATGGTAATTGTAAAATGGGCGCTGCTGTAAAAGAAATTAATATTGGAGAAGGAAAAGTCTACAGAGAATTCAAAACGGCCTAGTAGCCTGATGCGCTTCTCGGGCTTCGGCTTCCAGATTGTAGCGGTACTTTGCCTTGCCGCCTGGGGAGGTTTAAAATTAGACGAATATTTCGGATTAAGTGTACCTGTATTTTTAATAGTATTGCTGCTGTCTGCCTTGGGCGGAAGTATGTATCTTTTTATCCGGCAGGTGAGTAAGGATAATTAAAAATTAAAATCTCTTGCTCTTGCTCACACTCTTGCTGACAGAAGGCTAATTGTCTTGACTGTGATTCTTATGATTTGCATGATGGTGTGATTGATTTTTAGTGGAAAATGGTATCTTGAGTCGTAAATAATACAGGCACAATTAAATGAACATTATCATCCGCCCCGGCAAACCCGCAGATATCCCACAAGTTTTTGAACTAATAAAAGAGCTCGCCGTCTACGAAAAAGCATTACATGAAGTGGAAACCTCCGTGGAAAAATTGACCGAAGATGCTTTTGGTGAAAAGCCATTATATGGATTGATAGTAGCTGAGATGGATAATAAGATTGTCGGAATTTCTATTTTCTACTATCGATATTCTACCTGGAAAGGGAAACGACTTTACCTGGAAGATATTCTCGTTACTGAAAAACAAAGAGGGAAAAGAATAGGAAGTCAATTGTTTGAAGCTACCGCTCGCTATGCCAATGAGCAAGGCTGCAGCGGCATGAACTGGCTGGTATTGGATTGGAACGAACCTGCTATTAAATTCTATAAAAAATTTGGAGCATATTTTGAACCGGAATGGGTAAATTCGGGAATTACGAAAAAGGAGTTGGAGAAGTACAAAGGGTGACTATCGGCTAATCAGGAAATAGATAAATATGGGAAGTAAAATTTATTTCATCAGCGGACTGGGAGCAGACAGAAGAGTTTTTGCAAACCTGAAAATAGATCATCCCTCCCAAAGCCATATTGAATGGGAAATTCCCTTTAAAAATGAGTCGCTTCAAGACTACTGTAAAAGGCTTATGGCACAGATGGATTTGAATTCGGAGATTATCCTTATAGGTGTTTCTTTTGGAGGAATTATAGCACAAGAGATCACGAAAATTATTCCGGTTAGAAAAATTATTATAATTTCCAGTATTAAAAATAACAGTGAAAAAGACTGGCAACTTCGTTTGTCAGGAAAGTTAAGTCTTCATAAAGTATTTCCTGCTTCTGTTTTGAAGTTTCTCAATAAGCTCACTGCCGATTATTATTTTGGAATAAAATCAAAAGACGAAAGTCTATTGCTTCGAAGAATTATAGACGATGCAAATCCCATTTTTAATGAATGGGCGATTGATCAAATTCTGAAATGGGATAATGCAAGCAATAATGAATTATTGCATATACATGGAACGAAGGATAAAATTTTTCCTGTTTCCAGAATAGAAAATCATCTCCCAATTAAAGACGGTGGACATTTTATGATATATAACAGGGCTGATGAGATTTCTTTATTGATTAATGACTATATAAAATAATTCGACTTTAGCATAGCCGTCCGACGGCTATCTCACGTTAACGGTGGTCGTAGACCCAGTTAATCGTTTCATGGCTTGAACCCTGCAAATTTGTCAGTTTTTGTCTGCTGGAATAGTATTTGTATTTCCCCTTTCACATTTATAACCCTTTAAAAATAAAAGTTATGCAGGAAAAAGGTACTATTTCCATCCATACCGAGAATATCTTCCCGATTATCAAAAAATTCCTTTATTCGGATCATGAGATATTTCTGAGAGAACTGGTGTCCAACGCGGTAGACGCTACTCAGAAGCTTAAAAAATTGGCCTCATTCGGCGAATACAAAGGCGAAGTAGGGAATCCTAAGATTACAGTATCCATCGACGAAACTGCCAAAACGATCACCATCAGTGATCAGGGACTTGGCATGACGGCAGATGAAATAAAAAAATACATCAACCAGATCGCCTTTTCAGGTGCTACGGAGTTTATAGAAAAGTACAAAGACAAAGGCGATGAAAAACAGATTATCGGACACTTTGGACTTGGATTCTATTCAGCATTTATGGTTTCTGCCAATGTCGAAATTAATACTTTGTCACACCAGGAAGGTGCACAGTCCGCTCATTGGATCTGTGATGGGAGTACAGAGTTTGAGATTTCTGAAGGAACTAAAAAAGAAAGAGGAACAGATATTATTCTTCATATCGCAGAAGATTCTGTTGAGTTTTTGGATAAATTCAGACTTGAAACAATCCTTACCAAATATTGCAAATTCCTTCCAGTAGAAATTGAGTTCGATGGAAATGTGATTAACAACACACACCCGTTATGGACAAAGGCGCCTTCCGAATTAAAGGACGAAGACTATAAAGCATTCTACAAAGAACTTTACCCCTACAGCGAAGATCCCTTGTTTTGGATCCACTTGAATGTTGACTATCCGTTCAACCTAACAGGGATTCTTTATTTTCCAAAACTAAAAGCTGACTTTGAAGTTCAGAAAAATAAAATTCAACTATACTCCCGTCAGGTATTTATTACGGATGAAGTGAAAGATGTGGTACCTGAATTCTTAATGCTGATGCACGGAGTGCTGGATTCTCCGGATATCCCATTGAATGTATCGAGAAGTTTTCTTCAGGCAGATTCTAATGTTAAAAAAATCAATTCACACATCACTAAAAAAGTTGCCGACAAACTTGCGGAGCTCAACAACAACGATCCAAAAGGCTTTGAAGAAAAATGGAACGATATCAATGTATTTGTAAAATACGGAATGTTAAGCGACGATAAGTTCTATGAAAAAGCAAAGGATTTCTGCTTAGTAAAAAATACCAAAGGAGAAAGTTTCACCTTAGACAAATACAAAGAACACATCAAAGCCAATCAGACGGACAAGAACGAAAACATTGTGGCGCTCTATACTTCTGATAAAGGAAAACAAGATTTGTATATCCAATCAGCAGAAAATAAAGGATACGATGTATTAGAGATGACCGCTATTATCGACAGCCATTTTATAGGAATGCTGGAGCAGAAAATGGAAAAATTTTCTCTTAAACGTGTAGATTCCGAGACGTTAGAAAAAATTATTGATAAAGATATAAAACTAGAAAGCATCTTAACTGCTGATCAGCAAACAAAAGTTAAAGAGGTATTTGAGAAAGCGATCGATAATAAAAAAATGACAGTAGCCCTGGAAGCTATGTCATTAGAGGAATTGCCCGTTTCGATTACTTTACCTGAGTTTATGCGTCGTATGAAAGATATGTCGGCTTTAAATGGAGGAGGAATGAGTTTTATGGGAGCAATGCCTGAGATCTACAATGTAGTTGTAAATAGCAATCACCCTGTTGTTCAGAAAATTTTAAATGAGACTTCTGATGAAACGCAAAAGAAAATCGCCAAACAAGTATACGATTTGGCAATGCTTTCTCAGGGGATGCTTACAGGAAAGGACCTGACTGATTTTATCAGGAGAAGTGTAGAGATGAGTGTAAATTAATCTTCTGCTTTACATAATAATTCTTTTAAAAAATAGTTATAAATTAGCCAAGTTGTCTGTTCGGTAAAAAGCAGGTAACTTGGCTTTCAAATGAAGTTTAGAATTTACTACATATTATTTTTTATAGTAACCACTTTCTTTACCGGGGCAGTTTTTGCTCAGGAGACGAAAGAAAATAAAATTGTTTTGCCCTATGGCAATTCCCTTACACGCGATACCATTCCTGATCTTACGTTTCAACCCGATTCTACACTTAAACAAAAACAAAAGAAGAAAAAACAGAAAAGGAATATTTTTTATAAGAAAAAAGCCCGTAAAGGCTATACCAGAGAAGGCTTAGAAGCCAAGCAGGTAGTAGAACTTTTTTATGTATTAAAAAGGAACGAGGCTCCAACGGATTATATTGATGAAATATATGTTTGGGATCGTGCTGAAGCTAAAGTGGTAAAAGTGCGTAAGGAAGATTTGGCTAAGTTGACCAATTACAGAATCCTTCACGGACCTTATACAAAATATGTAGGAGGAAGGATGACAGAAACAGGGATTTTTTATGTGGGCACAAAACACGGGCGATGGGAAAAATATAAATGGGAGAAAAAGTGGTGGGAACCCAAACCCGATAAATATTCAAAAGCAGAAGTACTTCAGCCGATTCTTATCGGCAAGACAAAGTATTACAAGGGCTTTCAAAAAGAAGCAAAAATTACCTATTACGATTTTGAAAGAACAAAAGTAAAAGAAGTAATTCCATATGAATTTGGTGAGATGACTGGTGATTATTTTTATTTCCTTGAAAATGGACAATTACTCATCAGGGGGCATTACGGAGATGGAAAGAAAATAGGCTACTGGATAGAGTATTTTGAAAATAAAAACAAACGGAAAAGGGAAACTCAATATCCCAAGGATCAATGGACACACAGTGAACCTGTAATTATGAGAGAGTGGAACGATAAAGGGGTGATGACCATTATGAATGGACAGAAAATTGATTTGTCCAAAAAAGTGGAAAACGATCCAATAAAAAAGGCATTAAGAAGAAAGAGGTAAATTTTTTGTTATTTTTGTTAAGCAAACAAAAAACTATGTATTCATATAAATCGCTCTTTTCTTTTACCAAAGAAATTTTCATTAAAATAGGTTGTCCGGAAGCTGATGCAGACCTCGCCACTACCGTATTATTATCTGCCGACCTGCGCGGTGTAGATTCGCATGGAATAGCACGTTTGGTGGGCTACGTAAGACTTTGGGAAACAGGAAGAATAAATTCTAAACCAAATGTGCGCGTTGTTCATGAAACACCGAGCACTGCTGTGGTAGACGGAGACAGTGGCTTAGGATTAGTAGTAGCGCCAAAGGCTATG
>JANYCO010000639.1 GCA_025360235.1 Cytophagales bacterium | reverse complement strand
CCACTGTAAATCTTACCTCCGGAAAACACACGTTATTGCTTTCTGTTGTTAATCCTGGCTTTAACCTGAATTATATTACCATAGATAACACACCTTTGCCGGTAGACTTTTTAAACGTAAATGCTGTTAGAAAAAGTAATGGGGTTGTTGTCAGTTGGTTTGCCGCAGCGGAACAAAACAATACGCTGTATGAAATTCAGCGTTCGGAGAATAAATCACAATCGTTTGTAAATGTAGGAACAGTAAAACCATTCGGAAATTCCAACACTATTTCTTCCTACTCTTTTCTGGATATAGAAGCAGAAAATTTGTCTGCTTCTTATTGCTACAGAATAAAGCAAACTGATTATAATGGAGATATCTCTTATAGTAACACAGTATATGTTATAGAGGTAGCGAACAGTCAAATCAATATCATCCCCAATCCATTTTATGATTCGTTCAGCATTTCTTCTTTATTACCCAAAGAAGGTACAGTTGTTGAAATATATGATTTAAATGGAAAGCTTTTGATAAAGCAACTGGTTATAGATCCTGGTTTTAAAACAGGTGACTCCCTTCCTACAGGAATGTATATTCTGAAATTAAATACCAATAACGATATTCAAACATTTAAAATTATTAAAGAGTAGTTTATGTTATGTAAGAGGATCGAATATGATGGTAAAATAGAAGTTGAAAAAGTAATAATAGCCTTGAGAAGATTTCGAGAATAGGGTGGAAGTGCCGGTGTCATAGATCAGCATGAGCCAGAATTACATGTCAATGCAGGCCGGAGATTTTTGACCACCTAGTATATAAAATAACATCTTACTATTCATTAAATTATAAAAATATCAACCAAAACTAAAAAAATAAATTGGTGGTCAATTGGCGACGGCATTAAGTGATCTATAACTCCGGCACGTCCATTAACATCACAATAAGTGCATTTTTCCATCATTGTATATTCCCACTTAAAATAACGGTTTCTGTAGTCGCTCGCCTCCAGGCGAGTAACGAATATTCTATAGGCGTCTCGCCGGACTACGAAGTACTGTAATCGAAATACTAAAAATAGTTGAACGTTTTTAACTATTATTTACCGACTCAAGCAACTATTCTCAATTATTGGGTATAATATTTATTCAAAGGATGTAAAAAAGAACAGCTCACTGGATTCCGTGAACTGTTCTTTTTTTAAAAATACCTCTAACATTAATACAGTTTTTAACATTAAAAGCAAATTAGATATTAAAATCTGTTTGTATAAAATATTTTATACAATGGCTTATAAAAATCATTCCAAATTTTTCATGCAATTATTCGGAAGCCATTATTATTCTTTTCACTTCTTTTTCACCATCATATTCAAAGCTCATCAAATACATTCCATCATTAAGATAGGGAACAGCAATCGAAATAGTTTCAAAATATTCATTCGCTAAATAAGATCTATATATCAATATGCGTCCTTGATAATCAATTATTTTAACAACCAAATCTTTTGAATAATTACTAAGTTTAAATTTAATGGTATTATCAGTAAATGGATTGTTTAAAAGTGTTATAAATAAACTTTGGCTTGATACCTCCTCAATTCCAGTTGTTACAGGAATATACTTTGTTGCTCCCGTAGGTATCGTTGCAGTGCCTGATGTAACACCTGCGGCTACAACTCCATAAAATGTCGGCCCTAATACAAATGGATAAACAGGTGTGCCTTGTCCATCAATAGTTACAAAGTATGCATAAATGCCATTCGGATATTCTGGTGTAACACATAGGCGACCGTTATGAATATCTAAATCCCCAGAACCAGCTGTGTAAACATAATCGTCGCAAAGACCACCTGCAGCAACTTGAGTTAATGATGGATTAGTTCTTGTTGTTGATAACACATAACTACTAGTCATTCTCTTAATAAGACCTGTACCATCCGTATTTGTATAGCCGTAGGCTCCATATATTGGAAAGCCATCCAATGCATATCCAATAATAGGTGAATGTATTGTACTTGCCGTGGCATCATACAAGCATTTAGGATTAACGTGATTATGGTATGAACCTTTTCCATCCGGATGCCCTAAACAAGCATCAAAACTAACAGCTTCATATACATAAGCATTTCTAAGCAATGAGGTTGCCGTAGGCGAAACCGCGAATGCATTGGTTGCGGTGTTCCATGCATATCCATCTTTCGGATTATATGCACCTACACCATTCGACCAGATACCTATATTCCCAAGAGGTGTATTGGTTAGCGTACCCGTATTTTTAGTTGGCGTTAATGTGATTTTCCACACTTTATTTTGATTTGAAGGAACATTTGGGTTTGAATTCCATGGACCTATGTTATAACTAGGAACGCCACTAGCTGTAATATACGCATCGGTAGCAGTGTAATAAACAGATTGAATGTCTGTTGGAATAGAGCCTGCACCTACTTTTGCAGGCGTGCACCCAGAACAGTTATATCCTATACCACCATTAGCATTCAATACCCAGGATGTGATTGATGGATTGGTTTGCGCATAACTTGAAATGACACACAAAGGTCCGAACATAAATTGTAATAAGATTTTTTTCATTGCTATTTAGTTAAGGTTTCAGAATAATTATATCGAAATCGTTGATTGTATAAAGCGTATTTATCGGTTAGTGTTTTTAGAAATAAAATAAGATCTTTTTTATTTTTTTCGGATAATATAATTGGTTGCTGCAATTGTTTTGAAAGTGAAGCGCTGACAACAATCCCGGAGGTATAATGATTGATTACGTCTTTTAATGTATTTACTCTGCCATCATGAAAATAAGGTGCTGAAAACTCTATATTTCGCAAGGTTGGAATTTTAAATTTAAAGGCATCCTTACTGTCTTGCGTGATCATCATTCTTCCGAAATCTTTCAATACCGTATCCATTGAGAGACCATTATTTTCAAATCCATAATTCGTAAATAAAGGTTCAGTATGGCATGAAGCACAATGATTTTTAAAAAGCGTATAACCATTCAATTCATTTTGTGTAAAAGAAACGTTTTTTTCTTTTCGCATCACACTATCGTATTTTGAATTATACGACACCAATTGGGATGTATACTGCGCCAATGCTTTTAATAATTTCTGAGAAGTAATGATGCTATCTTTAAATACACTATAAAACATTTTTCTGTATCTGGGAGATGCATTTAAAGCATCTACAGCATTGGATAGACCATGATTCATTTCAGAAGGATTGGTAATAGGATTAATTGCTTGTACTTCTAAATTGTTTACGCCTCCATCCCACATAAACGAAGTATTCCAAGCAAGGTTGATTAAGGTTAATGAATTACGAGTTCCTATTCTTCCATTAATACCATGGCTCAGTTTATGATCGGCATGTGTAAAAGCTGTAAAAGATAAATGACAGCTAGCACACGAAATTGAATTGTCTCTAGATAAAATCGGATCGAAAAATAAAGCACTGCCCAATTTAAAACCTTTTTCTGTAAGTCGGTTTTGTTTAAAATCATATACTGGCTTTGGCCAGCCTTCAGGCACGTGAAAATGTATGTTCTTTTGTTCAGTAAATACAAACGAAAAAAAAACATACAAAAAAAGTATAAGTATCACTCCTATTATCATTTTGCTATAATTCATTTATTCGAAAATATTTGTGGTAAATAATCTGCGATCTGCATTGCTTCCTTACCAGGAAGCATAATATTATTGATTTGTTTCAAATTTATTTTATCAAGCAACAGAGCTATATTCATTTGAATTGCAACGCTACTCCCCATCTGATTCACAATTGGAACATCTATCCTTCGCAATGCATAAAAAGGTGATCGATAACCTCCAACATGAAAATGAAATTCGTTCGAAATAGTGCTGCATGCTTTGCTTTTCCCTTCTAATTTCAAGTTTATATAACCGCTATGCCAAGCCCAATACATGCCTTTAATTGGATCCAAATCACCATCCAATGCACCTGAAACACTTGTAGTAGAATCAATACCTACGTCAAATGATATTTTTTCAATTGCTTTAGAAGGTGCATTTAGTATGATCAAAAAGCTTTCGATGTACTCAATATCGAGTAAACGAAAACTATTGTTCTCTTTAAATTTAGTTCCATCCCGATATAAAATTTGAACATTGGAAACATAAAACTTTAATACACTTATTGAATCCTTGTTAAAAATAGGTTTAAAAGAAATTTGCATTTGGCCATACGTAGATATACAAAGGAGGAAAAGTATACATGAAAGGCAAACCATTTTCTTCATATAGGTTCTATTTTTTATTTACAATTTTATGATGTTTTTTTTGAGAATATTATTTTCACTCTTTATATATATAAAGTAATTTCCGGCAGAAAGATTTTGTCCTAATATAACTGAGTTGTAAGCACTACCTTTTTCAGTTTCAACTCCAATTGTGGAATATACTTGATACTCAAAACTACCTGAAAAATCAATTGTAATCTGATCTTGAAAAGAATTCGGACTAAGCTTAATTGCATTTGCTTCAACTATACCCAATAAGCCAGTAGTAATCATACAGGCATTATTATCTATTTGGAATATTCGTGAAGTATTTCCTCCAGCACATATTCCACATGAATCAATTGTAGCTGAACCACCCCAATCATTATTACAATCTTTAATACATTTTATTAGTCCTGTATTCCCTCCTATGCAGGTTGCACATTGATCAAAATAAGCTAATCCGCCAGGATCGCCATTACAATCATTATCGCAAGGTGTTGCACCAGTTGTGCCTGCAACACATCTACCACATCCATCAACATAGGCATTCTCATTCCAATAGCCAGCACAATCTTTTTCGCAATCAGTGTTTGGAATGATACCTGTATTGCCACCAGAACATACATTGCAGAAATCTACTTGTGCAGTACCATTCAGTTCTCCTGCACAGTCTGTACAATTCAATTTTGAAAATTGAACTCCGGTATGCACAAGATTCGTTGTATTAAAAACTACATCCGTTGCTTCAATGACTTCGCCGGTAAACGAAGTAAATCTAAATGTATAAGGACCTGCTTTGGACTTATCTTCATCAATACCACTGGACGTTACAAAATAATTATATACAACTCTTGAAATACTTTCATAAGTACCATCTAGCTTACGATACTCTAATTTTGCTATGCCATAAAAAGCATCTCTTACTTGTACCTTAAAATAATATGGACCGGAACCCAGCGCAAATAAAAGTGTAATATCATTGGCTAATGGACAGGGAACATATTGCCATTTTATTGAGACTCTCCCATCTTTGAGCTTCGCAATTTGTGGATATACGCCGGTTGTCAAGTCAATATCTCCAAATTTACATTTGGGGCATTCGTCTGCAACCTTTAACGTCACTTCTCCTTTGGGCCTTAATAATCGTATACATGCATCACAAGCATTACTAGAAGCATATTGTTCATGATTCATAGCACAATGATAGATATCACCTGCTGCTATTGGAATACCACAATGCCCACCAGATCCTCCAGCCACACCTCCATACTGAGTACCTTCACCTTCAAACCAAACTTCTTCGCATGAAGTGATTTGAGCGATTATTATCTGAGAAAATAATATGAATAAAATAGACAAAAGAACCTTTATTTTTTTCATAATTAAACGAATAGAATCATCTTTTCAAGAAATTTTGTATAAACGTTCCTTTATTAATTACAATTCTGATATCAATAATTAATACCTAAAGCGAATCTAGTAGAAGCTTATAATCGTATACTATCAAAGTTACTAACTAAAACATAATTACTTTATAAAACTCTCAATAGAATAACAAATTAGCAACTTGTTAGGTCATCAAATTCAAATATCTATGCACCTTAATACCTAGTAAAAAGTATCATTTTTGATTTAAAATACGTTTCTACATATTACCCATCATTTTAATACCATAAAATGATGGTATTAAAATTTCCTTTGATATTCACG
>JANYCO010000634.1 GCA_025360235.1 Cytophagales bacterium | reverse complement strand
AGTCCACTCCCGAAAAACTATACTGTTCTTTTGGATCTAAAAATTTTTTAATTCTAACTACTTCTTTCCCCGTAATATCAATTAGTCTTATTTCCACTTCTCTCTTACTTTCATCTTGATTTATTATTTCAAAGACGCTTTCCCTTGATTTATTATAATAAATTTTTTTATACAAAGCATACTCTCTATTCTCTTCACTTAAATCTATAGACCGGATATTCGAATAGGAATAATGACCACTATAATCTTGCTGCCTTATCCGGTAATACCAAACTCCATTTTCCAGATCTCTATCAGTTAAAGAATAATTTTTAACCCAGGATAAATTATTTATATCAGCATATACTGTATCAAACGAAAAGAAAATTTCTCCATCCCTGCTTTTTTCTATTACAAAGAAATGATTATTCTTTTCTTGCCCCGTTTGCCAGTGCAAATAACAATCTTTGGTGCTTTGCTTTACACTAAAATTTATAAATTCAACAGGAAGCGCTCCAAGATTGCAATCTTTCACTACCATCAAAGTATCCGAAGGAACAAAGAAAGATTTCCCATCTGTAAAATTTACAATTTTGCCTGCATTATTTGGTGCATTATAAACCATGTAATGGCGACAACCATTTTTGTAGAAAACAGAATAGAACGCGGCATTTGCCTGAACAGTAGCATCCACCTGTCCGACACTGTCAAGCGTTGAGATCCATTGATAAGCAATTCCTCTGTATGCTTTCATCTCCGCATTCACATTAAATACAGCATCGTTGTAAAGTGCATTGCTGTTGAAACGTGATACGGCTCCACTAGCGTTAAAAAGGGCCATTGCAGAAAGCATTTCTGTAGTCCAGTAGCCCTCGGTATTAGTACCCGTTACGTTACTTCCATAAGCTGAGAGAAAATCATTGTAGTCTCTTTGTAATCCTGCTACATTCTTACCCATCCACACGGATCCTCCAGAAATAGCCCAGTAGGTAATGCCATGGATCTGATAAGGCTGGGTACCAAAAAAGGTTCCGTACTTTGCTCCCCAGGTAAAAATTATTCCTGCGTGGTTGTAGGGATAATCAACAGCGAAAGGAGCTCTGTTCACATTCGCAACATCCACATCGTACCAGTATTGACGACCGCTTTCGGATTCATGTACAAACATCATGATCCCCATATCACGCATGGCAGTGTTTCCTGTTACTTCACCCCACTGTGCGGTGGCTGCGGCAAATTGAACAGCTTCTGAAATGGACTCCTGACTTTCTGTATAGTTCAGCGCCCAGGAATGTCCGGCATAAGGATCAAAATAACGAAGGTAAGGAAAACAAGGATTATTTCCGTCGGAAGGAGTACCCGGACAATTTTTATTCCAGTCGTCGATATTGCGAACCATAAGATCGATCATGGGTTTCCAGTTGTTTACCCAATTCATATTTCCTGATCTTCTTTTTTCATATCGTGCTACTGTAGCAGCTCCATGAATGAGGTACCCATACATAAAATGGGAATCATGAATACCGATGTCGGCTTGAAATGCATCCGGATAACAAGTGAGCCAATTAAAAGTAGGGGAGAAATGTGTGATGTGACAAATTTCTCCGTTTGGTGATTTCAGCCAGTCTTCGATCCAATATTTAGCAGCATCCAAACATTTATTTCTTGCTGCATAATTCGCGACTTGATTGGCCACCTCTGCCATACGCGCCGCCTGCGAGATTGCAATAAATGTATTATACATATCATAATTAAGAGAAGAAGGGGTAAGGATCTGCGAACTGTTGGAAAAATCCGTACACAAATTATACAATTTCAACTGGTCTGCTTTATTTGCTTTTGCCAACATAGGAAGCGATCCATAATAAGTCATCTCTGTAGTGAAACTATTTCCGCTCAACAATTTCATACTGCCCCTCGGAGACATATAAGTGTATCCTGTATTAGCACCAGATGATGCTTCAGGAGAATATAAATATTGATGTCTATATAATGCCTGCAACGTACCTTCGTCTGCTGTACCGTCTTTTGCTATTGTGGAACAGGTAAACGTGCTTGTTACTGCGGCGGCGGCTTCGTTGTAGGAATACGAAAAATCAGTGTCTGTAATAAAATTTAAACCATGTGTTGTAAATAGAGTTAGAGCTGCAACAGTATTTGTCGGTAAAAGTCCTACAGAGAAAAAATCCTTTCCAACAGGCAAGGTGATTTTAATATCAGGGGCACTGGCATTAACTGCAATCGAATTGGGAGCAATGTATGGTCCACCTCCCAAACTTACGGTGGCTCCAATTGGTAGGATCAAGGCGAAATATTTATCCGGGTAGGACGCCGAATTAGTATTGGAAATTATTCCCAAAGAATTGGACGTTGTAGCAAATATTTTCATGTTGCCGCCATTGACAACAGGTATTGCTGTACCCTGACGATCGAAGAATACATAAGGAGATCCGGCCGCGGCAGTCATATAAAGGTCATTCCCTCCTCCTGTTTGCTGCAGCATTTTTACATGCCAGTGACCATAGTCGTCCACTTTTGTATCTGAAGAAGTCCTTCCGAAAAGTCCAACTTTAAGATCCATATCTGAAGTAAAATAATTTATATCAAGTGCTCCAAATTGATAATCCTGATTTCGGTGTCTTAGAATCAGGCCATCGGTTACTGCCTCTAATATAAAGGGGTGTGGGTGCATCACGCCTGAATGTAAATTTTGCGTGGTGCTTAGGTACGAAACATTCCATAAAGCAGAGTTCCACCAATTGTGCGTTTGAAAAGGTCCTGGATAAGCAGGCCCCTTAGTAATAGCAGCAGTATTACCATTCCCGATAGGCCTGTTTGCAATAAAACAATTGCCGGTAGGAAACGTTAGGTTATAACTTCCTCCTACCCCTGCTGTACCACCTGGAAATACTTCCTGCGCAAATAAATTTATAATCGTACCAACGAGTAAGTAAATGAATAAAAAGAATAAGAATTTTCCCATGTTTGTTTCCTTGTTTAATTACCTCTTTTCAATTTTTATTATTTCCTTGTTGCCATTGTTTTCTGTCATCATGATATATAAGCCTGGTGTTAGTTCTTTCCCAAAAATTATTTTTTCCTGAAAGAAATATTTTTCATAAATGATCTTCCCTAACATATCCGAAATACTCACTTTCATAGAACCTTCAACGCTTTTTGTTTCGACAGTAATTTCATTTTCAAATGGATTTGGAAATGCTGTAATATTACTTTCAGCTCCAATTGAAATTGAGCGCACTTCAGAAAAAGTAAACTTTCCATCCAGATCAACCTGTTTTATTTTGTAATAACAGACTCCATTCAACCCTATAGAATCATTGAAAATATAAGAAGATAAATTTCCTGAACCCCTTACTGGCATAACCTTTCCGATCGTTTCGAAAAAACCTGATGGCTGATGGGC
>JANYCO010000612.1 GCA_025360235.1 Cytophagales bacterium | reverse complement strand
GTCAAGCCTGCTAATCAATATCAAATTGGTAGTTTCTCTGCGGTTTGCGGTTCGCCAAATACTAAATTTTGTGTGCCACTTACGGCTACAATACCTGTAGATAATGGTATCATTGGTTTAGATTATTGTTTACAGTATGACCCAGCATTGATGGTTCCAACAGGTGTTTATACAATAGGAAATATAGTAACCCATGGAAACAGCAATTGGGCTTCAGCATTTCTGAATACAACAAAAGCAGGTCAAGTAAGAGCAAGTATATTTTACACTTCCAAAGCCCCTGCTAATACTATTTTTAACGGACAAGGAGAGGTGATTTGTATAGAATTTAAATTGCTTGCAAGTGCTTCTGCAGGTACCTATAACCTTTCCTCTTGCGAACTGGAGGAGGCATATGAACTTTATGAAAAATCGGCTTGCTGGCAACCGGGTGTTGTCACATTAACCTATGATAATAAACTTTCAGGAAAATTAATCTATCAAGGAAATATTTCCAAAACATTAGGAATGGGTTATAAAGTTACGAATCCTAATATGGCAATTACTGAAATAGTTGGCGTTGACGATAATTGTAATAATAATACGGCTCCAATTTCGCCGAATGACAAAGGGGATTTTACTCTGAATGCGGGAAGCTTTAATAATTTTAAAATAGTAAGGGATATTAAAATCTTACCCTCTAACGCAACCTATGCTACCATGAGGTTTATTAATGGTTATGACACCTACTTAATGGAAAACATAACTACAAAGAAAACAAAAGGAACTTCTGTAGTAATTCCAAATGCGTATATGATGATCGCAGCGGATGTCAATATGAACGATAAAGTGAGAGCTAACGACATAAGCTTGGTTCAGGAAAGGATTGTGAAGAAAATTACAGAGTTTCCTCAGGTATGGAATTCTGCACCCAATCCTGTTCAACCTTCTCTTGATTGGAGGTATATTGATAAAAATACTGTTGATACAGATCCTTTATTCAAGAGATCTACTTTATATCCTGAACCGGATGGTTTTGGATTCCATAGAGACGATGTTCCAAATGTGCCCTTTTGTTTGCCATTTAAAAAACAATGTATTGGAGCACCAAAAGAAATCTACTCAGGTATTTTGTTAGGAGACTTGTTTGATGGAGGACCTGCAATAGCTGGTCCAACCCAAGCGTACCCTAACGCAGGAAGTAATCAGTATATTCGTCAGTCAACTACAGATCAATCTGTGAAAGAAAAATCTCCAGTAGAGTTTGAAATTGATGATATAACCGCTTTGGGAGAGAATGTTTATAGGGTATTTGTTAAACACGATGTTGATTCGAAAGACACCTTACTTTCTTTTGATTTTATTATTGATTATGATGAAACAGTTTTATCGGTAATTGATTTGAATCTTACAGCGGAATATACAAGTTCTGGAGCCAGTATGTTGTGGAATAATTCTGAAAATTCGGAAATAATTCTAACTTCTTATTCAATTAATACACTGCCTTCAAAAGGAAATCTATTCTATATTGATGTTTACAAATCAACAGGAAAGCCTGTTATTAAAGATTTCGGTACTACGTTTGCATTTATGAATGGGGTAGAAGTTTCTGCAAATACAACTTTAAGAAGCGGCAACGTTAGCTCTGGATCAGAAACATTATCTGAGAATTCAATAAGTATCATGCCAAACCCTTCCAATGATATGACTGTTATTTCCTATTCATTTGGAAATGTTAGTAAAGATTCCAGAATTGAAATTTTAAATTCATTGGGTCAGAAGATAACAACCTATAATGACCTATATTCAAATGGTTCTGTACAACTCAATGTGAATAATTTTGCCAAAGGTGTTTACTATTGTGTTGTCATTAGCGATGGGCAACGAATTGTTAAAAAATTGGTGGTCTTTTAATGAGCACTAAGTCGGAGTAATTTTTAAAGAGAAAGCTATTGGTAAATTCTAATAGCTTTCTCTTATTTAATGATTTTTATAAATATTTTTTTAGCCAAATAATGCCAGTCTTGTCGCTAATTCGTTTAAGGATCCGGTCAATTAAACTATTCAGGTCATCAGAGATTTTTAAATAGCGAATCAATATATAGTAAAGAATAAGGATACCGCAGCTTTTAACAGCAATAATAATGAGTGTTATAAAAATACCATATTCTACGTTTGGTTGTGTAAATGAAATTAGTAATAAAAAAATAAAGACCAGTGTTAAATGAATAAAATGATAGCTAAAAGGTTGAATTTTCATCTTCAACCATATATAATAAGTTTTTAATATATTAAATAAAAGTATTGAAATTCCAAATGCTATAGCAGCCCCAACAATATTGTAAACAGGAATTAGCAGAAGGTTTAATAGTACAGTTACTACTCCAAGGAATACCATGGCAATGAGATTGAATTTATAAAGTTTTGTGAGTTGAATAATCTCACTATTTATACTGGTGGCCATATCTGTTAGTTTTGATAAACCGATAAAAAGGATTACATATTTTCCGGCTAAGTATTTTTCATGATTAGGAATTAAGCTCAATAAATTATCGACATTCATCCAAATACAAATAAATAAGATCGTACCAATAACAAATTGATTCAATGAATTTTTTTTGTAAAGCATGCTAATGGTTTCTACATCATTCTCTTTCGCTGCTTTAGAAAGGAGTGGGATAGTAATTTGTGTGATACTTTTCCTCGGAACTTCCACCACGGTTCCGATGAAATAAGCTAAACTATAAACACCAACATCTGCTAGGCCATCTTTAGCAATAGCACCAATCATCAGGTTGTCAATTTTTTGAACCATTATAGCTCCTACAGTGCCTGGGATCATAAAGGAAACGAAGTACAGAATATCGGATAGTAATTTTTTATTTATAAAACCAATATTAGGTTCAATGTAGAAGATTTCTTTTTGTTTAATATAAAGGATGATTAGGAGTAAAATTATAAAATTTGAAATTAGGAAAGCCAGAATGAGATGTTCTAAATTGAAAAGGTGGAATATAAATAAAAGGACAATTATAAGGGTGAAAAAACGAATTACAACTTCCCGTAGAAAATTTGAGTAACTAATCATTTTATTCGCCCTTAGATAGATCTCAAAGATGCCAGTGTACATTATAATAAATGTTAACGGGTATATATAATCGAAATAGTTTAAGAGTAGTTTGGATTTTGTAGCATAAAAACTTTGCCAAAGGTCATTAAATATAAAAAAGAGTAGAGTGAAAATTAAAAACCCTACTAGAGGATAAATTAATACTATAAAGAAGAAGCCATTATTCTTTTTATCCTTATCTTCAAAATGGAAGAAAAATTTATCAATAAACCCGTGAGTTCCTAGGTTAACTAATAAAGCAAGCAAAAATGGTATATCCTGTAGAATCCTTAGCAAACCAATTTTTTCGGGATCTAAAAATTTAGGAAACAACCACAATAAACTAAAAGTACCGATGGCAATACCTATATAACTGATAATACTGCTTTTTATCCCTTGTTTTATTACTATGCCCATAAATCACTTCTTGTTTCCAAAGTTAAGGAATTTATGGCAGGGAATTTCTATATTTGAAAAAAAATGGATTCAAGTTTGGAGCCTAATAAATTTTAAAATATGTTGCACTGAATGATATGTTGTTTAACTCAATAAATTTTCTTGTTTTTTTTCTGATTGTTACTTTAGTTTATTATTTATTACCTCATAAATATAGATGGCTACATTTGCTTACAGCAAGTTGTTTTTTTTATATGGCCTTTGTGCCGATTTATATTTTAATATTAGGTTTTACTATTCTAATTGATTATTACGCAGGCTTATTGATTGAAAGCTCTAATGGCACAAGAAAAAAGCGATATCTTATTATAAGTTTAATAACTAATATAGGTATTTTAGCTGTGTTTAAATATTATAATTTTTTTATTGAAAATATAAACATAATTTTTGTAATTTTTAATAATAAAATTTCGCTACCTCACTTAGAAATACTTTTGCCTATTGGGTTATCTTTTCATACATTTCAAGCAATGAGTTATACAATTGAGGTATACCGTGGAAACCAAAAAGCTGAAAAAAAATTCGGGATATATGCACTTTATGTTATGTTTTACCCTCAATTAGTAGCAGGTCCTATAGAAAGACCCCAAAATATAATTCATCAGTTTTATAATAAAATATCTTTTAATTATGATGAAATTACTTATGGTTTGAAATTAATGGCATGGGGATTATTTAAAAAAGTAGTGATTGCTGATAGGTTGGCTTATATGGTTGATATTGTATATGATCAACCAAGAGAGTTTACAGCGTTACCTTTATTAATTGCGTCTTTCTTTTTTTCATTTCAGATTTATTGCGATTTTTCAGGGTATTCAGATATGGCTATAGGTGCGGCTCGAGTTATGGGTTTCAAGCTAATGAGAAATTTTGATACTCCATATTTTTCTACTTCAATTTCGGAGTTTTGGCGAAGATGGCATATCTCACTTTCTACTTGGTTTAGAGATTATTTATACATCCCTCTTGGTGGAAATAAAGTTTCTTATGTTAAATGGTGTACAAATACAATTATTGTATTTGTACTAAGTGGGTTTTGGCATGGAGCAAACTGGACATATTTAATATGGGGGGCTATTCATGGGATATTTATTATTATAGAAAATTTTTTTAATAAAATAGTGAAATTGAAAATTAGATTTCCAAGTGTAATAAAAATGGGATTTACATTTATTATAGTAAATATTGCTTGGGTCTTTTTTAGGGCCTCCTCTTACAATGATTCGATTTACATTATGAATTCATTGTTCACTGGTCTATTTGACGATGTTAAATTAATTTTCTTTAATGTTATTTCAGGATCAGGAATTATTATAAATACTTCGTTTGTTAAATGGAGTAATAATAAATATGATTATATATGGTCATTCGGAGTTATTTTTTTCCTCTTAGTTATTGAAGTTGTAAATAGAAAG
>JANYCO010000585.1 GCA_025360235.1 Cytophagales bacterium | reverse complement strand
TTGACTGGCACTTTTTGATTAGTTGTAATATTATTCACTGCATCACTGGCTCCTTGACTCGTATACTTAGGTGTTCTGCTAATAGCTCCAGCCCCTCCTGCGTTCCCAAACGGTAAGTAAGCCCCTTTCCTCGCTCTTACTTCGTTCTTTGCAATGATAATATCCTGCATAACGATGTTTAATTCCTGATTCTTTGCCATAGCAGAATCAATAAGAGCTACTAAGTTAGAATCGGTAAAAAACTCCTTCGGTGTGAGCTTAGCTGAATTATTGGTGCTATCCTTGCTACTATCCTTAGTGTACGTTTCAGGGACTTTTTTATTCTCTGTTTTACGAACTATTGATGGTACACAAGCTGAATATACCAGGGATATACAAATTACCCCTAAGAAATTAAGTATTTTATTTCTAAACATGGTGCTCACTTTCATTATCATTGTGGTCGTCACTTTTTTTATGATGATCGATTTCTTCGGTTAAGGGTGTTTCGTCTTCATCTTTTATAAGCTTTCTGCCTTCAGCAATTTTGCCGAATATATAGTATAATCCAGGTATTACAATTACCCCGAAAACTGTTCCGAAAAGCATACCTCCCAGAGACGCAGAGCCTATGGTCCGGTTCCCAATAGCGCCAGGACCATGTGCAATAAGTAATGGAATCAATCCCGCAATAAAAGCGAAGGAGGTCATTAATATTGGACGGAATCGTGCTTTGGCTCCTTCTATGGCTGCTTCTAATACAGTTGCTCCTTGCTCTTGCTTCTGCACAGCAAATTCAACAATCAATACTGCATTCTTTCCTAACAGACCTACCAGCATTACCATACCTACCTGGGCATAAATGTCGTTTGCAAGACCCATTACTTTGATCAATAAGAATGCTCCGAAAACCCCTGCCGGCAGTGATAGAATTACCGCTAAAGGAAGTACAAAACTTTCGTATTGCGCAGCAAGAACCAGATACACGAAAATCAAAACTATTATGAATATATATATAGCTTCATTTCCACGTGCCACTTCATCTTTTTGAAGACCTGCCCAGTCTATATCATATCCTTTTGGAAGTGTCTTTGCCGCTACTTCCTGAATAGCTTTAATAGCTTCACCACTACTATACCCTGTTGCCGGATCACATCGGATGGAAGAGGTGGTGTACATATTGTAACGGTTAATTTCATAAATTCCCTGTGTCTTTTTAAGTTTCATAAAAGAAGAATATGGAACCATTTCGCCACGATCACTCTTTACATAGTACATGTCCATAATATCTGCCGGAAACTTCCTGTAAGCAGGATCTGCCTGAACGAATACTTTAAAAAAGCGATTAAATTTAATAAATCCTATGTCATAGGTACTACCTACCATTATAGAGAGGTTATCCATGGCATTCTTAATGGATACTCCTTTTTGCATGGCCAGTTGGTTGTCAATCTCAATCTCATATTGAGGATAATCTGTTCTATAAAAGGTAAACAAGGAAGTTAGTTCGGGCCTTTTCCCAAGGTCCGCCATGAATTGTTCCGTGACGGTACCTAGTTTGTTATAATCAACTATAGCAGCATTGTTTTTATCCAATAATTGCAAGGCTATACCACCTGCGGCTCCATATCCTGGAACAGCTGGCGGATCGAAGAATTCTATGGCAGCACCAGGGATATCCTTCACTTTTTCATCCAATATTTCCATAATCTCCTTAACAGTTTTGTCACGTTCGTGCCAAGGTTTTAGGTTAATAAGACAGGTTCCGGAGTTAGATCCCCTTCCTTGTGTTAGTACTTCAAATCCAGCCAAAGAAGATACGGATTCTACACCATCTACAGTCTTGGCAATTTTCAATAATTGGTTACTAACATCGTTGGTTCTTTCCAAGGTAGAGCCTGGAGGTGTTTGAAGAATAGCATAAATCATTCCCTGGTCTTCACTTGGAATAAAACCAGCAGGAAGTTTAGAGGATATTCCCACAATACCAGCGGCGAATATTCCCAATATACCCCAGGTGATTACTCTTCGATTTACGATCAATTTTAAAAGTCCTACATATCGTCCTGTAAGCTTTTCAAACAAATTATTAAAGCCATCGAGGAATCTGTTTAATAAGGTTTTCTTTCTAGGTTGTCCATGTGTATCCTTTAAAATAATAGCACAAAGCACCGGAGTAAGAGTAAGAGCCACAATACCTGAAATAACAATTGCTGATGCCATCGTAATTGAGAACTGACGGTAGAACATACCAACCGGACCGGTCATAAATGCCACCGGAACAAATACCGATGTCATCAATAAAGTAATGGCTATGATCGCACCACTAATTTCACCCAAAACTTCTTTTACAGCGAGGTAAGGTGATAAATGCTTTTCAGCCATCTTAGCATGCACAGCTTCAACCACCACAATTGCATCATCTACCACAATACCGATTGCAAG
>JANYCO010000503.1 GCA_025360235.1 Cytophagales bacterium | reverse complement strand
TTCCAACAGTCACAGCATTTGGATCCACTACTTCTCCGGAAGGAAGATCTCCCATTGATGAGCGCCCTTCTTCTAACAAACAAACGCAAGTGTTTTTTAAGGCTTCTTGTAAATTTGCGGCAGCTTGCTTATTAAAATTATATATATATTGATTATCAATAGTAAGCGGGTCGGCAAAATTCGAGCCTATACAACCTTGATTCTGCAAGGTTGAAGTTGTTGGTGTTCCTGCAGGATTTGGCACTTGAACATATAGTGTTAATGGATTTGGACTTGGATCAATAACTGCAAAACCTGTTTTTATATTTGTTATAGTAGAACACACATAACTCTCAGGCAGGAGATACCAGAATGGCACATAATTAGTCGTAGTACTAGGTTCTATATTGTAATCCCACTGAAACATTACATATGGATTTGTACTGTTTCCATTTTCATATTCAAATTGAATGGAATGAACACCTGCAGTCAAGGAAATTGTACCACTTGAATTACCAGGGAATACATAACTGAATACTTTTATACCGTCAATCCATAAGGTTGCTTTATTATTTGCTAAAGCGGAAAAAGTATAAGATCGAGTAACGGGAATATTAATAAAACCTTTCCAAACAATACCAAAATTAATCCCAAACAGAGCATTAGGTTTACCTACTCCTATTCCAAAATTATCACTTATTGGATTTATAGAACCTTGATAACGGATTGCACCATCTCTCCTTAGTAAATCAGGTTCAACAGAAGTAGAAAATGGTGTTGTCCCTCCAATCACTGATCCGACTTTCGAAAGTTTATAATATTTACCCGTCAATCCGAATGATAGGCCCAAACATTCTGACCAAGCCTTGGCATAATCATAAGAAGGATCTGCTGCGTATGACCCACTGGTAGAAGGCATACCGTCAGGTCCAAGCAGAGATTGGCCTGTAAGTGCCGGATTTAACATTGCATTATAATTGATCGTCAATTTAGCTGCTGCTGCTAGCTGACAATGACCAATTTCTTTACAATCAACTGTAGGGTCTGCTAGTGCGTAATTCAAAAATTCGGTAATCTTAAATGTACTTGGAAAACTAGCATTTGTATAATCGCCTACAAAACTATTTGAAAAAGTCCTATTGCCTTTTCCAATAAGGCCTGCTTGGTAGGTCGGCAAATATTCTTTTTGTGTATTAGTAGAAATTGTGGAAACAAAATCCGCAAACTCTATATGCCCAGCAGAGGCGGGAACATAAGTATTAAAGGTTTGATCGGATACATCACAAAAATTTGGAATGTGTTCACAATCGTAATTTGACAGATCTATAGGTACCGGGCCACAGCAAGTATAATCTTTATTCCATAATTGAGCATCAGCTGTCAATGCAGCTACGCGCTCATCCAAAAATGCTTTCCCTGTAAGTGGATTTATATTATTTACGTAAACCTTCTTACTAATGATATAATATCCTTGAGGAAGTGTAACGCTCGTAATCGGAGAATTGTTTCCAGGAGCCAGGCCACCATTCTGACCTGATGGTTCAGAATATTGAACATTTGTAACTGTGCTTAGATTAATTTCAGCTCCTGTAGTATTTAGACAATTTTGCAAATCCTGAGGGAATACATTAAAACTCATTACTAAGTTTTTCCCTTTCTTATTTGGAAATTGTGTATTGGTAATTTGTATTTCAACTTTGTAATCGCAATCCATACAAATTTGATTTGCATTACAAGTGTAGCCAAAAGTTGCAGGTTTTATTTTATAATCAAGTGAAATAATAGTCCCATCCGTTTCAACGTAAATTGTCTTCGAACTTTCAGAATAATTATCCCCAGCCACCATAATACCAGGTTCATATTTATCTGTAACCCTAAAACTTGCATCTTGAGGATTTTTAACATTTTCCATATTGGGAAGATCGCCCGTATAGCTCAAACAAGTAGCCAAGACCTTTCCATTTTTTCCAATATAGGATACTGAATTTACTTTATTGGGATCTGTTGTTATCGTCTTATAAACATTATTTTTGAAAGAAGCTTCAGAACCAAAAATTCTTATCAATTCTTCTTCCGAAGCACCTGCGTATCCTATTACAGTATTATGCGATGCATTTCCATCAAGCAGCCTCATCGTTACACCAACACCGCTTTGACGAAAAGGTCTACCCGTTGGGTCATTATAATAAAGTATACGAGAATAAGGATACCCCTTTGCATCGGGCACATAATTGCCTTTTATTCCCAAAATATTTGCTGAAGAATAATAACTATTAACTGACCCTGCATTGTTCTGCAAACCGGAGGGTGTGTAAAGATTATTATTTACGTCATCGATACCATCATCAAAATCTGAAGCCGAAAATGTCTTG
>JANYCO010000499.1 GCA_025360235.1 Cytophagales bacterium | reverse complement strand
CGACTAGTTCTATGAATTCTTTTTCTGTACTACCATTGTCTATCACCAATACTTCAAAATTTTTATAAGTAGATTTACTGAAAATAGAATCTACACACTGGCGAAGTAACTCCGATTTATTTTTGGCAGGAATTATAATACTTACTTTTTTATATTCTTTAATTTTGTAGCGAATCGTATAAAACCCTAACATTTCATCTTCATGCATAATTATCTCCCCTGGCTCATTCCTTCTGGCAATTGCATCTTTGATGGCTTTTTTGCCCGCAATGTAGGCATATGGCTTTGAGTAAGTATTGAGTGCTACAGAATTTTCATGCATTCTCCAGTGGTAAAGAATTTTTGGTAAATGGAAAATTTTTTTTGTTTTCTCTGTAAATCTCAAATAAATATCATAATCCTGACTTCCTTCCAGTCCAATTTTAAAACCTCCAATTTCCTTAAGTATACTTGTTCGCATAATAGCGAGATGGCCAATATAATTTCTTGAAAGAAGATTATCCGGGCTCCAGGAGGGTTTAAAATGAGGTTCCATGAAGAGGCCATCCCCATCTGTTTTATCTTCATCAGAATATATGAAATCTGCTTCAGGCTTTGTATTTAAAAATTTCACCACTTCATACAAAGCTTCTTTAGGCAATAAATCATCGTGATCAAAAAGAGCACAGAACTCACCCGTTGCAATTTCAATAGAAGAATTGGTACACGCCGAAATATGTCCGTTCTTTTCTCTGAAAATAACTTTTATTCTAGTGTCAAGACTTGCGTATTTTATTAAAACATCTTTCGTTTCCTGAGAAGGCGAATTATCATCGGCAAGACATAACTCCCAATTGCTGTATACCTGCTCTAGAACAGAATTAATAGTCGCTTCCAGAAAGTTTACCGGTGTATTGTACACTGGCACAAGAATACTTATCTTAGGTTGATAAGAAAATTTCCCGGATTCTATTTTATAGTTTTTATACTCTTCTTCTGAAGGACTGTTTCTCTTCCGCCAATCGGCATAGGCTTCCAGCTTCTTTCGTTCTTCTTTGTCATTATTCAGAACAATAGAAAATATTTTTGTGCAGAATTTTTGTGCGAGTTTTTTGCCAGTACCTGAAAAGAAAAAATGAAAAAGTCCTTTGCCTTTATAATGTAACTTTAGTATCACAAAAACCTTGGAAAAAAGGTTGGAAATTCTTTTTAGCCTACTAGAAAACGAACTTTTGGCCTTGAGTATTGACTCACTCATTATATCTTTGATTTATATTGCTCCAGATATAGTTCTCCGATTTCATCTGCCGGTCCTTCCATATGCAACAGGCCTTCTTTGATCCAGTAAACTTTGCTGCAAATTCTTTTTACTTCCGTAAAATCGTGAGACACAAAAAGTATAGTGGTGCCATTTGAACGAAACTCGTCTATCTTGGCAAGGCATTTATCTTTAAATCCTTTATCTCCTACGGCCAATGCTTCGTCTACAATAAGAACATCTGGATTTGTGGCTACAACCATGGAAAAAGATAATCTTGCCGCCATACCTGAAGAATATCTTTTTACCTGCATATGAATATTTTCTCCTAATCCGGAAAAATCTATAACGCTTTGAATACTCGCATTTATGTCTTTTTGCGTCATACCCATTAAAGTACAACATAGGCGAATATTTTCCAATCCGGACATTTCTGATTCCAGTCCTGCCCCTAAAGACAACATTGGACCTATTCGCCCATTTACTGTTACTTTTCCTTTGTCAATAGGAACAACTCCTGCTATTACTCTAAGCAAAGTACTTTTGCCAGATCCGTTTCCTCCAATCAATCCTACGCACTCCCCCTTATAAACGGTGAGATCTATCCCTTTAAGAATTTTCTTACGTTCAAAGAATTTAGTTCTTCCAAAAGAAAAGAGGAAATTCTTTAAAGAACCTGCTCCTTGTTTTTGAATCAGAAAACTTGATTCTATTCCTTTTGCTTCAACCGCTATTTCTCCTTTTCCCATTTCTTTAACCTACTCAATAACTTACAATTAAAAATTTGAAATGAAATCCCTTTTTAATTTCCTATATACAAATAAAGAAAATAATAATACAAACGTTGACAATCCAAGGCATATTAACCAAGAATTGATTCCTGGTACAATACCATCGTATAAAATAGTGTGAAACAAATTCATATAATGAGAAAAGGGATTGAAGCGCATTGTCTTTTCCATTTGAACAGGAACTCTGTATACCACAGGAGTAGCATAGAACAGGGCAGGAGTAATAGTACTCCAAAACATCTCAACATCCCTGAAAAAAACATTAAGACAACTCAAGGTTAATGAAACACCAAAGGTGAAAATTGTAAATAATAAAATTGCGGGAATAAAAAGCAGTGTGCTCCAATCAGGTCTGAAGCCGTAAAAAACCATTATTCCAATAAAAGGAATCAATGAAATCAATAAGTTAACAAAATTAGAAACCAATGCAGACAAAGGAAATATAATAGCAGGAACGTTGACCGACTTCAGTATGGAACCACTTTCAAGAATTTTATTAACGATCTGATTGGATGAAGAAACAAAAAAGGTCCATAAAATTAATCCTGATGTTACATAAAGAGGATAATTTTTTATATCGGAAACCACATGTCTAAACACAAAAATAAAAATCAGAAGCAAAAACAATGGATTGATAAGTGTCCATAAAAACCCTAGCATGGAATTCTTATATCTTAGCTTAAGATTTTTGGCTGCTACTACCTTCACTGTCTCATAATATATTTTAAGACGAGAGTTATAATAATGGACTTTACTCATTTCGTTAATTCAATGGACCACAAAGATAGAAATTTAATTATATTTATTTATATTTGAGAAATTGAACAGTAGAAAAATGAATAGAAAAGAAAGAATAGGTGCACTTTTCACTTTATTAATGCTATTTGGAATGGAGGTAGCGATAGGTCAAGGCATCAGCAAGAAAAGAGATTATTCAGGGTTTTTTGACTCTTATTTTTATCGTGGTCCACTCTCCTTTACAGGAGGACTTGGAACAAGTTTATACAAAGGAGATATGGCCAAAGGCTTTTACGGAACGCCTGGCGTTGCCTTCAACCTTGGAGCCAATTATAAATTATGGCCAAGAACAGTGTTCGGTGTTGAGTTCAACTACTTAACTATGGCTGGCAAAGGCAACCCTGTTGCGGGAACCGGAAGCCATATACCGTCTTTCACCGGTACCGATTGGGGCCTTAATATCTTCGGAAGACTTTATTTGGTAGATGATATCATCCGCTCTTCACACGACAGAGCGAGCAATAAAAAATTAAAACTATACATCACTACCGGATTAGGTTTTATAAAATACAAAGCGGTCAACGACACCTATGGCTCTGCTTCTGCTGCGGCTCCGGTTTTCCCTCTTGGATTTGGAATCGAATATAAAGTAAGTCCAAAATTTCAGATCATTCCTGAATTTACACAGACATTCACTTTTAACGACCATCTTGACGCTGCCGCCCTTAAAAAAGGGCACGACGGTTATGGTATCTTAGCACTCAAAGTACAGTATTGTCCTTTCGCTCCAAAAAAGAAAAAGAAAGTAACGCTTTCTCCTCCTGAACAAAACCCAACAAGGGAAGAACATCAGGAATGGCGCAAGAAAAAAGAAGAGCCAAAACCTCCTGTACAAGAAGAGCAGAAAGAAGACGGGGAGAACAATGGTGAAAATAACGGAGAGAATAACGGAGAAAACAAGGATGGCAACACAGAACCTACTCCTGGAGACCAGCCTACAGAAGATGCTCCAAAAGAAGATCAACCTAAACAGGACGGACAATAAGTTTAGTGTATAGTTGTAGTGTTTGGTGCTTAGTAATAATTTCTACGCACCAAGCACTACTAAATTAAGTACTATAAAAAGATCACATCCTCCACCACTTTTTCGGAAAAATCTTTATTTAACAATTCAATCAATTTTGTTTTTGACATAGCCAACTCCTGACGAAGAGGGGCAGAATTTAACGTTACATAAAGTTTTTTGTAACGGAATTTTAAATCCGTGGTACGCGCCGCAATAGCCCTTCCCATAAGCTTCTCCCAGGATTCTAATACCTGTGTTTCATTAATTTTTCCCTTAATCTTATAGGCTTTCAACATCTCATCGATCACCTCTTTCAAAGGTGACATTTCTGCTTTGCGCTTGCTAAAATAATCCTTCTTCATGAAAGTTGTTTTTCTGCGGTTACCACTCCGTTCTCAATCTTAAAGATACGAATTTCCGCATTGATATGCCCAACTATTTTCTCCGTATGTTCCGGCCTTGCATCGGTAATAAACAACTGTCCGAAAGCCTCCTCCGCTACCATTTCCATCAATTTATTGATCCGGATATCATCCAGTTTATCGAAAATATCGTCCAGCAACAAAATGGGTTTTATATTTCTTTTCTCTTTTATAATATCGAAATGCGCCAGCTTGAGCGCTATAACAAAGGATTTCTGCTGCCCCTGCGAACCATAGCCCTTTACCGCATGGCCATCCAACGTAAAATTGTATTCGTCTTTATGCACACCCAAACAAGTGCGCTGAAGCAGAATATCCCTTTTTAAATTCTGTATAAATTTTTGCTCAAACTCTTTGTCTTCCAACTTCGATTCATAAATCAATTCCGGCATTTCTCTTTTATCCGAGAGATTCAAATAATGCTTTTTAAAGATCGGGGTCAATGCCTCTATAAACGATTTTCTTTTTTCATAAATAATCTTGCCCGACCGCAACAATTGATGGTTGTAAGAGTCTATGAGTTCTTTGTCCATGCTGTTGCTTTCCGCAAACTGCTTGAGTAGGCTATTGCGCTGTTTGAGCAAATGGTTGTAACGGATAAGTTCGGAGAGGTATAAATTATCCAACTGAGAAATAATTGCATCAAAAAATTTCCGTCTTTCTTCGCTGCCTTCTCTGATCACATCCGTATCATAAGGAGTCACCAATACCACCGGAAAAGCACCGATATGTTCGCTGAGTTTTTCATAAGGGGTCTTGTCCAAACGAAATGTTTTCTTCTGCCCGGCAAGATCGTATTGAACGGTATGGGTCTTTTCCTCTTTCGAAAAATGGCCTAAAATAGAGAAGAAGTTCTCCTGGTGTTTAATAGAGTTATTTTCACTGGAACTGAATGCGCTCTTAGTCAGGGAGAGGCAATAGATAGCATCAAGCAGGTTGGTTTTGCCGGAGCCGTTTGGGCCCGTAAAAATATTAATTTGCGAAGAAAAGCTTATATCTGTTTCCGCATAGTTTTTAAAATTTATTAAATTTATCTTTTTTATGAACATTAAGTTAAAATTACCTATTTTTGACTTCTTTTTATAGGAAAAATTATGGCAAGCGTAAAAGAAACATCCAAGGCTAAGATATCTGCCTCTAGCAAATTCAGCAAAGAGACCTACCTCTACTGGTATGAGAAGATGGTTTTGATTAGAAAATTTGAAGAAAAAACAGGCCAACTCTATGGTCAGCAAAAAATAAAAGGGTTCTGTCACCTCTATATCGGACAGGAAGCCTGTGCCGCTGGTGCAGCAAGTGCCCTTCAGAAAGAAGACAAATGGCTTACTTCCTACCGTGACCACGGCTTCCCTCTTGCATTGGGTACTTCTCCCAATGTGATTATGGCAGAAATGTACGGCAAGATCACCGGTTGCTCAAAAGGCAAAGGAGGCTCGATGCACATCTTTGATAAATCCGTTAATTTTATAGGTGGACATGGTATCGTGGGCGGGCAAATTCCACTGGGTGCAGGACTTGCCTTCGCAGAAAAATTCAATAAAACCAAAAACCTTTGTATCTGTTTCATGGGTGACGGTGCTGTACGTCAGGGAGCTTTTCACGAAGCGTTGAATATGGCCATGACCTGGAAACTACCCGTTATCTTCGTTATTGAAAACAACGGTTATGCCATGGGAACTTCTGTAAAAAGAACTTCCAACGTAACTCAACTCTACACCTTGGGTGAAGCGTATGATATTCCTTCTGAACCTGTAGATGCAATGAGTGCTGAAGCGGTGCACTTATCAGTTGAAAAAGCAGCCGAAAGAGCCAGAAAAGGCGATGGCCCTACTTTATTGGAATTCAGAACATATCGCTACAAAGGCCATTCGATGTCTGACCCTGCTAAGTACAGAACCAAAGAAGAGCTGGAAGAATACAAAGCAAAAGACCCTATCGAACAAGTTAGAGAAGTACTCTTATCTAATAAATTTGCCACGGAGGCCGATTTGGAAGCAATTGACAAGAAAATCAAAGAAGAGGTCGAAGCGTCTGTGAAATTTGCAGAAGAATCTCCCTACCCAACTCCAGATGAAGCATTTAAAGACGTTTATATGCAGGAAGATTACCCTTACATAAATGAATAATTTTTCCTTATCTTTGCGTCCCGATTAAAATAAATTATACTAAAAACAATAATGGCAAAAAATAAAGAGAACAAAACAGCCGAGTTGCTCGACGAACCTGTTCAACATAAAAAAGAAACTTCTACATCATCCTCTTCCTTAGATCTTGATAGTTTTTTTGATAAAAATAAAACAATAGTTTACGCATTAGTTGGTCTTATAGCCCTTGCTGGTATTGGATATGGTGGATATAAATATTTAGCTTCCAGCCAGGACGAGGATGCAAAAAGGGAAATGTTCATTCCTGAAAATTATTGGCAACGTGATTCTTTAGATCTTGCCCTGAATGGCGACAAAGTAAACAGAGGCTTCTTGGATATTGCCGACGAATACAACCTTTCTCCTTCTGCTAACCTTGCTAATTATTATATCGGCGATATCTATTTGAAAAAGGGCAAATACGATGAAGCCATTGAATACCTGAAAAAATTTGACGGTGACGACAGATTTGTACAAGCAAGAGCCTATTCGCTGATTGGCGATGCCTATATGGATATGAAAGATAGAGACCTCGAAAGTGCTATCTCTTATTATAAAAAAGCTTCAACATACAAACCTAACGAATTCCTGACTCCCCGCTATATCATGAAATTGGCGATGGCTTATGAAGCAAATAAAGATTACGAAAATGCAGCGAAAGCTTATTCCACTATTATTGATGAGTATGTAAAAGCTTCAGAATACAGCGACGCTAAAAAATACAAAGCCAGAGTAGAAGGAATGGCTCAGTAAGTCTGAACTAGGATTTGTAGGATTAAAAAGATTCTTAGATTAAAAGATTATTCAAGACAAAAAAAGAGACCCATTTAATATGGGTCTCTTTTTTTGCTACAATATCATGGATTACGAAGGGATTTTTTTATGGAGTGTCTCATGTATTTGAGGGAAGGAAAAATCCTATCATCCCTTTAATCCTACAAATCCTAATTCAGACTATTTCTTCGCCGTCTCCACATTCTCCGTAATCCACTGTTCGATACTTTTTATATTACGGATATAACTATCCATATTATCGCAATAGCGGATGTACCTCAGGTATTCATAATACGTACCTCTTGGATGTCTTGCCTTCCATGGTTTGTAATACTTTACCTGCCATCTTTTCATGTACTTGATGGATTCATTAGTATTGGAGAATTTCAGGAAGTCCTTATTTGTGCGGAAGCCAAACAAGTTATTGTTTTGCTCCAATGCACAGCTTTTACATTTCAACCATCCTGTTTCATAAATCACAATCGCCAAAACGGTCTTAGGCGATTCGATGTTATGACTCACAAGTGAATTGTATAAAGTAGTAATCCTTTTTACGGTTGTACTTGTACTCCCTCCTTTGCCATCTCCAAATACATTACTTTTCGACGTCAAAACTAGCAAGGTCAAAAGAGAAATTACTAGTAAGCGTTTTGTTTGTTTTTGCATCATTTTTCTTTTAAATATTCTTGCAAGTTACTATAATTTAGAGAATTAATTACCAGTCATAGTTTTGACATCTCCAAATTGATGTAGGTTTTTAGGTGAATTTATCCCGTTTCTGCTCTATATTGATTGATTTTTGGTCAAAATGGTACATCATTTTTTAGTTTTCAACATGGCTTTAGAGGGAGATAGAGGGGGGCTTTTTCAAAATTGGCCTTTGGAGAAAGATAGAGGGTATAAGTACCCCAAATTCTTACCTATTTGAGAGGATGAAGGTTTTTGGGGTAAAAAAATGACCCAAAATCCAATTTCGATGAATTCAAATACTGCTTAATTTGCAAATTTGGTAGACTTTTAGGCATTTTTTGCTGGAACCAATACCTCTTTCGTCCAATTTATCGTTTAATGCCCTCAAAACTCGGGAATCTTAAACCCGTTTGGCCAAAAAGCTAAAAGGAGGAGAGAAGTAAAGAATGAAAAGTTATTTGTATCTGCTCAGAGTCTCCCCGTAAAGAGAGTTTGGCTGTTCGTTTGGGAACATTGGAGACTCTGAACCGTTACTACGAAGTACAGTTTGTACCCAACTTACCCCGATTTGCTTTTTTAGTGCCTACCTCTTAAATTAGGATTAATTGTCTCTCTCCTTTTTTCTACTTAAAATATGAACTATAAAATAACCAGCCGATTTAGCGTAATTGTGCTATTGCTTCTTTTAACAGGCAATTTGCATGCGCAATCAAAATATAGGAACCAACTCAAGATTTCACCCCTCCGGATCGTGGACGTTATAAACCCCGGATATGAGTTAAGTTATGAAAGAATTTATTGGACAAAATTTTCAACACAACTTTCCATTGCCTATATGATGGATCCTATTCATATAACTAGCCTCAAGGATTATCATGGGGGTAGAATAGCACTCGAAGAAAAATATTTTTACTTTCATAAAACGTATTTTCGAACGTATTTTTCCGCGGAGATTGTAGTATTAAAAACAGATTTTAAATCCATTGGTAGATTTGTGGATACAACAGGTGGTATGAATATTTCAAATTATGACAAGAGCTATTTGGATACTTTTTTGGTTCACAAACAAACACAATCATTAAACTTAAAAGGAGGAATTCAATTTACACTGAAACGCATCACTTTAGATTTCAGTGTAGGGTTAGGGTTAAAACACAAGGATATTATTCAGTCCCAAAGGTTTGCACCAAATGATGTCCGGTATACTCCTATATCCGGTATACATAATTTTAGCGGAAGCGCAGCCGGAAACAGATATATCATAAATATACCCTTGAATGCTAAAATAGGGTTTTTATTTTGAGAGGGTCAGGAAAACAACAGATTTACCGAACCCTTCTCAATTGTATAATGATAACGAACGTTTCCCTCTCGACCTTTATGGCTGTACTCCGCAAGAGGTGTTTGATGGAGCTGTGCCGGATAGATATAGGTTTTCATTGGATATTAGGAGTGCCGGAAAATTTCGGTATGAAAGAAATAAGATGGGGAGGTTTTGTGATGTTTGTACAGGAAGATGAAGTACAACCTTCAAGGCGAGAAGCATTCGCCGAAGGCATCCACTAATGATATGGGAAATGACTAAGATGTTTTCCTATTTGCTATTGATTCGGTTTTGATTTTTGGATTTGTCGTGGTTTTAAGGGGCTCGAAAAATGCTGGCGCATTTTGATCGGCTAAGCCAATCTATTATTAGGTTCGAAG
>JANYCO010000469.1 GCA_025360235.1 Cytophagales bacterium | reverse complement strand
AATTTTGTCATTCTTATTACTGCCTTAATGCCGATCATGTCTTGAATAAATACAATATTTAGAGTATAGCAAAAATATAATTTTAACTATTTATTAAATGTATTGATATAAATTATAAAAACAAAAAATAGGATGAAAAATTTATATTATTATGATATAAATTTACTTTTATAGACAATATAAGTATGAATTATTGCTAATATAATTATGTTTATCTAATAATTTATAATATATAGTATATAAATTAATATTTTATAAAAATAAAAATCTATCATATTATATAATTATTTTTATATTACTAAATGAGGTAAGCAGATTTCATATACATATTATTATAGATGCTGTTAAATTTGTCATATCTTTGCGGTGATGAGAAACATTAAACATCATAGCATTATCATTACATCGCACGATTTGGAGCTGATTCGGCAAGTCAGGCTAAAAATTACAGCGTTGGTGAAATTGGGAGTGGAGGCCTCAAATGGAATAAAATTGATTGGAGAACCTTCCGAAAGCCTTATTAATAATTACCATACACTTATAGTATACCCCGATGGCAGTAAAGAAGGCCATGAGACTTCCGAAGACTGGGACATCGTGAGAAAAAAAATAGCAACCTATCTGGCAGATCATAATAAAACAGCTACCGAAGATAAAATTATTAATTTTGTTGAAGTCTTTTTTGGTTCAGATGATGGGAAGGCAGGAATTATAACACACGGTTAGAAAAACTTTCCCTTATCTTTGCAGCGATGAACCTTTTCAAACTCATAATTCTGTTCTCCATTTCAAGTGTCTTGATCTATGTTTTGTCTCTAATCAAATCTATTCCATTAATTCACCCTTATATATGGTATACTCAATTGTTCTTTTTTTGCACTTTTCTTATAGCAATAAGAATTAATCAAATGGGCTTGTCACGTCCAGCTAAGCAATTTCATATTTTCTATTTCACTTCTATGACTATTCGTTTCTTTTTGGCGGTCATTTTTGCGTTTTTTGCAATTCTACATACTAACAATCAAATAGTTGTCTTTATATGTAATTTTATGGTAATGTATTTATTATATACATGGTTTGAAATTTATTTTCTTATACATAACTTGCGGGCCGATTTGAAAAAAAGCGATGCGAGCGATTAAAAAATATATACTATCAATACTTGTGCTATCCCTGTCAATAGTGCATTTTTCCTATGGTTCCGAGCAGGAAGCAACTAAAGAAACAGAATTTGATGCCAGTGAAATGATCATGCACCATATTGGTGATTCACACGAATGGCATTTTGCTACCATCGGCCATACACATTTGACAATTCCTCTTCTTGTTATTTTATTTAATCCTGAAACAAATGGACTTGATGTTTTTTGTTCTTCAGATTTTAAAGGGGAGGATGGTCATACAAATCTTCATCACGGAAAAGCAGGCGATTATGTTATTCATGACGATAAAATTCATCATAAAGATGAGAATGTTCACGTGTATGATATTTCGATAACAAAAAACGTGACCTCAATGCTGATAAGTGTTTTCTTATTGCTGAGCATCTTTTTATACATCGCTTCCCGATACAAAAAAAATCCGCTTTCTGCACCGAAAGGAATTCAGTCATTATTTGAAGTAATCATACAATACATTATTGATGAAGTAGCAATACCTGCATTGGGAGAAACTAAATACAGAAAATACCTTCCCTACTTGCTTACTGTATTCTTCTTTATATGGTTCAACAACCTTTTGGGCCTTATGCCTGGAGGCGCCAACCTTACAGGTAATATTGCAGTTACGATGATGCTTGCGGTTACTACTTTTCTTATCACCACGTTTAGTGCAAACGGTTACTATTGGAAACATGTTTTCTGGACTCCGGGAGTGCCGCACATTTTGAGAATAATTATTCTTCCAATCGAATTCATCGGAATTTTCACTAAACCGTTTGCGTTGATGATACGTCTTTTTGCAAACATCACTGCGGGACACATTATTATATTAAGTTTCATCGGGCTGATCTTTATTTTCAACAGCCTTGGGATGTCTCCACTTACAATGGCTTTCGGATTGTTCATGAATTTTATGGAATTGTTCGTAGCTATATTACAAGCGTACATCTTCACCTTGCTTTCTGCCATGTACATTGGTTCGGCAATTGAAGTACACGATGGTCCTGATCACGATCACGGTCATTAAAAAAATGTATCCGCCCACTGGCGGATGCCACAGGTTTTGAATTTTGTTTAACTATATAAATTAGATTGATTATGTTACCTTTATTAATTGACGGAATGGCTCTTATGGGAGCTGGTATTGGAGCTGGCATTGCAGCATTAGGCGCAGGTGTTGGTGTAGGTAGAATTGGTGGAAGTGCAGTAGAATCTATTGCTCGTCAACCACAGGAAGCTGGTAAAATTCAAACAGTAATGCTTATCGCAGCAGCCTTCGTAGAGGGTGTGGCTTTGTTTGGCGTGGTTGTTTGTCTGCTTGTTTACGCAGCTGCTAAATAATTTCAATACTATCGCTGCACTTTTCGCATTAGGCGTAAGTGCAGCGATAAATTAGTTAAACAAAAAAAGAGATACTTTAATAAATAAAGAAATACTATGGATTTAGTAACCCCTGCGCTCGGATTATTATTTTGGCAAACAGTAATTTTCCTTACTACATTGTTTATCCTTGCAAAGTTTGCATGGAAGCCAATTGTAAAAGCTTTACAAGAAAGAGAACATGTAATTACAGATGCTCTTGGTGCTGCTGAAAAAGCAAAAGAAGAGATGAAAAATCTTCAGGCTACTAATGAAAAAATGCTTCAGGAAGGAAGAGCAGAAAGAGAGAAAATGATGAAAGATGCTCAGGTAACGGCTAATGGTATCGTTTCTGAAGCGAAAGAAAAAGCTACTGAAGAAGCAAACAGAATCGTTCACAATGCTAAAGCACTGATCGAAACAGAGAAAAATGCAGCACTTGCGGAAGTGAGAAATACAGCAGCTTCTCTTTCACTCCAGATTGCTGAGAAATTATTGAAGAAAAATCTTTCCGGAGACGAGTCTCAGAAAGCGTTGGTAAACGAATACATTAAAGAGGCAAAATTGAATTAGGTAAAAAGTGAAAATTTTTTACTCATAACTAAAAATATGCAAGATACAATAGTAGCATCGAGATATGCAAAATCAGTACTTCTGCTGGCAAAAGAGCAGAATGTGTTGGAATTTATGGTGCACGACATGGCTTTGTTTGCTAAGGTTTGTGATGAGAACCACGCTTTGGTTTCCACACTTAAAAGCCCGATCATTCAACATTCTAAAAAATTGACAATTCTGAAAAAATTGTTTGAAGGAAAAGTAAATCCGATTACAATTGCTTTGTTTGAGATTATCTCTCGCAAGAACAGAGAAACGTATCTTCCGCAGATTGCAAAAGAATTTGGTTTGCAATACAGAACAATGAAATCAATTCTTTCTGGTACGGTTACTACCTCATTCCCTATTAACGACGAATTAAGAAGTCAATTCAAAGGGATAGTATCACAAGCCTACGGCAAAGAAGTAGTGCTTGAAGAAATGGTAAACAAAGAAATTATTGGTGGATTCATTTTGAAAGTCGGAGACAGACAAATAGACGAGTCTATCAAGAATAAATTACAAAGGTTAAAAAATAAGTTTAAGGACAATTCATACGTAGCTAAATATTAATTTATATGTCAGAAGTAAGACCAGACGAGGTTTCTGCGATATTAAGAGAGCAGTTATCGAACTTCAGAACAGAATCTGAATTAGAAGAAGTGGGAACAGTACTCCAGGTGGGTGACGGTGTGGCCCGTATTTACGGACTTACAAAAGCTCAATCAGGAGAGCTTCTTGAGTTTGAAAACGGGTTGAGAGCACTTGTTCTAAACTTAGAGGAAGATAACGTAGGAGCCGTAATGCTTGGTGATTATAGCGATATCAAAGAAGGTGATACCGTTAGAAGAACCAAACAAATCGCTTATGTAAACGTAGGCGAAGGCGTTGTAGGCCGTGTATTGGATACACTTGGAA
>JANYCO010000467.1 GCA_025360235.1 Cytophagales bacterium | reverse complement strand
GTTCTACAGGTTCACCATCCCATTCAGGATCTTTAAAACGCTCACTGGCATTTACAAAGTCATAGATAGTAAAGAAATACTTTCCATCAAACAACCTTGTTCCCCTACCTACAATTTGTTTGAACTCCACAATGTTAGTTACAGGTCGTAGTAGAACGATATTGCGGATATTTCGGGCATCCACACCTGTTGATAGCTTTTGAGAGGTTGTTAGTATGGTTGGAACGCTTTTCTCATTATCCTGAAATTCACGTAAGTATTGCTCGCCCAGCTCACCATCATTTGCTGTTACCCTTACGCAGTAATTTGGCTCTTTGCTTTTTTTATATTGATTAATTAAATCCCTGATAGCAGCTGCATGATCCTGATTGGCACAGAAAACCAATGTTTTTTCATTCTGATCAATGAGGTCCATGAATATCTTAACCCTTTTGGCTTCTCGTGCTTTGATCTCTATGATCCTATTAAAATCTCGTTCCTTATAGGTTTTACCTTCTTCAATCTCTCCCTCTACGATATTATCATCACTTTGGTAAGTGTATTCATCTAATGAAGTTGAAATTCGCTTTACTTTGAATGGAGTAAGATAGCCATCGTTAATTCCTTCTTTGAGTGAATAGATAAAAACAGGGTTACCAAAATATTTGTAAGTATCTACGTTCTCCTTTCTCTTAGGGGTAGCGGTTAAGCCTATCTGAACAGCTGGTGAGAAGTATTCCAATATTCCTCTCCATGTGCTTTCATCATTTGCTCCCCCTCTATGGCACTCATCTATGATTATCAGATCAAAATAGTCGTTGGGATACTCGCCAAAGTAGGGTACTGGATTTCCTTCCTTATCCCGCCCACTCATGAAGGTTTGAAAGATGGTAAAGAAAATATTGCCATTAGTTGGCACACTTCCTTTCTTTCTAATTTCCTTCGGGTTTATTCTAACCAATGCATCTTCTGAAAATGAGGAGAAGGCATTGAATGCCTGATCCGCTAATATATTCCGATCAGCTAAAAATAATATCCTTGGCCTTCTCTTGCCATCATATTGTAGATTCCATCTGGATTGAAATAATTTCCAAGCAACTTGAAATGAAATGAAGGTCTTTCCTGTTCCCGTTGCAAGGGTTAATAAGATTCTATCCTTATGATCTGCAATGGCATCAAGGGTTCTTTCTACGGCTATCTCCTGATAAAACCTTCCACCCATTGTGCCGCCCTTATCTTCCTCAACAATGGCACTTAAATCCTCTTTCCATTGATTTTTAACAGGGAACGCTTCATCGTATAGTTCTTCTGGTGAGTGGAAGCTATTTACAAGCCCTTCTTCAGCAGAATCTATATTTATATGATAGATCTCTAATCCATTTGCAGCATACGTATTATCTATTTGAAGCTTTAGTACATAATCCTTTGCCTGTGGCACACCTTCACCAACTTCTAATTCATCGCTCTTTGCTTCTACAATAGCAAGCTTTCTTCCTTTGTAACTAAGTACATAATCAGCAAACAAAGCCTTTCCTCTTCCCCCTGTTGCTTTAATCTTACCAGCAGTGATTGGGTACTCCCTAAATACTTTTACTTCAGGTTTGACCTTTGGGTCCCACCCATCTTCTTTAAGCTTAGGATCAATAAGTTCTGCCCTTGTTTCTGCTTCGTTCATGTTAGTCAATTTTTGATTAACCGTACATTGGAGTTGATATTTCATGACTCCAATATTTTTCAAATTTGTTTTCTGATGCTTCAATAGTATTAAAAAGAAAATATGGTTGCCGATATGATTCCTGAGAAATAAATGATTCCTTTTTCTTTTTTGAAATTTTATTGAACCCATCATCCCATGGAACGAGAATATACTCTGTTGCTTTTATCTTAAAACGATGATTATGAATCCATTTTACACTTAGTTTTTTTTGAGCGCTTATTTGACAATAACTTGAGTGTATCTCGTCATTAATAAAAACATCCATCCGAATTGGAACACTAATTTTAAATGATTTCATTCTAAAATAATTTTGTAAAAAACAAAATCTGTCTATAAATAAATTAGTAGCAACGTTATTAGTAAACTTGACTTCTTCAATAGGTGTTTTAATTTGGAAATCAAATCCTATTACGTCTGGGTGATCAATAGCTTTTCCAGTATGCTTTTGGGTTAGTTTGATGGTGATTTTTGTCATTATTAAAAAACGGATGAATAATTAATTCAATTCTCCACTAAACGCTTTTTGTAACACGTTCTTCTTCAACTCTCCTAAATCTTTTAGTTTTTGTTGGTAGATGGATTCTAGTTTTTTGATTTCTTTTGAAAGACTATCAAGTCTTTGAACTATTATCGTTTGTTCTTTTAATTTAGGAAAATAAATTTCAATTTTTTTCAAAAGACTTGATTTTATACCAAGTACCGTTGCTCCTGTGCCTTTATTTAGAATTTTAGTTCTTATTGGATTTGATAAAAGCATATATTTTAAAAACGTTTGATTTATTTTCTGAGCTGTGGGTTGCATTACAATTATCCTTTGAGCAAAGGCTAGTTTTTCATCTGTGTCTATTTGTGCAACATTAGCTAAAGGTGCTTCAGTTGTAAATATTATATCTCCAAAATTTGGTATCCCTCTTGACATCCAAGAAGTATAATTATCAGGATTTATAAATTCTTGCGGGTCCCTTTGTAGAAATCCCAGTCTGACATTTTTTGCTGTGATAAGCCTTACTCCGTTTGATGTTTTAATCGGTGTTCTTCCTCGATAATCTATTAGCTTAATATACTTTTCTAACTCACATCGCTCCCAATCTGGTGTTGGTTTTTCAAACACACTTTGTAAATAACTGTCAAAAAGTTCTCTTGTGTTTTTGAGATTTTGTTCAGCATTGGATTTCGCAATTGAAATTTTTTCAAATACTTCGTCTAAAAGAGATACGATGTGTCTTTGCTCTGCTAGGTCTCTCGGAAAAGTAACATAATAATTACTTTTGAGTTTATGTCTTGATAATTCTGTTTGACCCCCACAACCCTCTCCTCCTTCTGCGATTTCCTTTTCTATATTTATCATTGCGTACCCAAAGAGCTCACTATAAAATAAGTTTTTATTTGGTCTAACAATAGTAACATGTGAATCTACTGTTGCTTGTACCGAATTTTTCACTTGAGCAACTCGTCCTAATGTACCTGTACCAGTTGAGTTAACTAACACATCTCCTATTTGAATTAATTTTTCAGAATTTATA
>JANYCO010000388.1 GCA_025360235.1 Cytophagales bacterium | reverse complement strand
TGGATACAGCAAAGGCTACAATATTGCGCTAAAACAAATAGAGGCAGAATATTATATCTTACTGAACTCTGACATAGAAGTCACATCAAATTGGATAACACCCGTAATCCAACTCATGGACAACGACAAGTCCATCGCCGCTTGCCAGCCAAAAATTTTAGACTATAACAACAAAGAATACTTCGAATACGCCGGAGCTGCAGGTGGATATATAGACTACCTTGGCTATCCTTTTTGCAGAGGAAGATTATTTAATTCACTCGAAAAAGACAACGGTCAATACAACGATAATCGTGAAATTTTCTGGGCCACAGGAGCCTGTATGTTTGTGAGGGCAAAAGATTTTCATACTGTCGGTGGACTTGACGAGGATTTTTTCGCCCATCTTGAAGAGATAGACCTCTGCTGGAGATTGAAAAGTGGAGGGCATAAAATATTCTATTGCGGAGAAAGCAAAATATTCCATGTGGGTGGTGGGACTTTAAATAAATTAAACCCAAAAAAGACATTTTTAAATTTCAGAAACAGTCTTTTCATGTTATACAAAAATCTAAAACCCGGAAAACTTGTTTTGTTGATTTTCTACCGACTTATTTTGGATGGCATTGCTGGATTAAAATTTTTGTTTGAAGGCTCGGGAAAACATACATGGGCTGTGGTCCGTGCCCATTTCGCTTTTTACGGTGCTATTCCTGAACTAAACAAAAAAAGAAAAGCAAATAAATTGAGAAATCTTGATTTCAACGTAGTTTACAAAGGATCTATTGTTTGGGAATATTTTGTAAAAAGGAGGACTTCGGATTTAATGGATTAAGGTGATTTCACGGATTTATTTATTCTTTACTCCTTTTTTCCTACTTTTACAAAATATGTTTTTCAATATTCAACACCACGATTCTCAGACACAGGCAAGAGCCGGAGAAATCCAAACCGACCACGGCACAATTGAGACTCCTATCTTTATGCCTGTAGGAACAGCCGGCACTGTAAAAGCCCTTCATCAAAGAGAACTTCTCAACGATGTAAAAGCGCAGATTATTTTAGGAAACACCTATCACCTTTATCTCAGACCAGGATTAGATACTTTAGAAAAAGCTGGTGGACTGCACAAGTTCAATGGCTGGTCGAAACCTATATTGACCGACAGTGGAGGCTATCAGGTTTATTCGCTTTCCGACAGAAGGAAAATAAACGAAGAAGGTGCCACCTTCAGCTCCCATATCGACGGCTCCAAACATCTTTTCACACCGGAAAATGTGATGGACATCCAACGCACCATCGGTGCCGATATCATTATGGCATTTGATGAATGTACTCCTTATCCTTGCGAATACAAATACGCCAGTAAATCCATGGAGATGACGCATCGCTGGCTGAAGCGTTGTTGCGATAGATTCGGAAATACTGAACCAAAATACGGCTATAACCAATTTCTTTTTCCAATAGTACAAGGAAGCGTGTATACTGATTTGCGCAAAAAGTCTGCAGAATTTATTGCCTCTATGAACTGCGAAGGCAATGCGATTGGCGGCTTATCTGTAGGCGAACCAGCGGAAGAAATGTATGCAATGACAGAAGTCGTGACCAATATTTTACCCAAGGAAAAACCACGGTATCTTATGGGGGTAGGCACTCCTGCAAATCTTCTGGAATGTATCGCCCTCGGCATCGACATGTTTGACTGCGTAATGCCCACTCGCAATGCTCGTAATGGAATGCTCTTTACATCACAAGGAATTATTAATATCAGAAACGAGAAATGGAAAAATGATTTTTCTTCTATCGATCCGGGAATCCCTTCTTTCCTTAACAACGATTATTCGAAAGCCTACCTTCGTCATCTGGTAATCAGTCAGGAAATATTAGCGGCCCAAATTTCAAGCATCCAAAACTTGACGTTTTACCTCTGGCTTATGGGCCAGGCCAGGGAACAAATAAAACTAGGCACTTTCGGTTCATGGAAAGAGAAAATGGTAAAACAAGTTTCTCAAAGATTATAACCAAAGTTAACAAGAAAGGAAAGTGATAACTTAATAAATCATACGACTTTCTAACCTTTTCACTAACTTTACTTACCAATGAAAATACTGGACGTCTACATACTGAAAAAATTTCTTATCTCATTCTTCTTTGTGGTAGTCCTTTTGGTATTAGTAATTGTAGTGATTGATGTTACTGAAAGACTTGACGACTTTATCAGTGGTAGTGCAACTTTTAGTGAGGTAGTAATTGACTATTACTTTAATTTTATTCCTTACATCGCTAACATGCTTAGCCCTATCCTCATTTTTATTTCTACTGTTTTCGTTACCTCCAAACTGGCTGCACATACTGAAATCATAGCTATCCTAAGCAGCGGGGTAAGTTTTAAACGATTGCTCTTCCCTTATTTCATCGGTTCTGCACTTGTCGCCATTGGCACTTTCTTTCTCATTGGCTGGGTAATTCCTAAAGCAAACAAAGGCAGAGTGGATTTTGAAAACCGTTATTTTGAAGGAGAATATTTTTATGAAGGCAAAAATGTTCATATGAAAATAGCACCCGAAACCTATGTGTATCTTGAAAGCTATAACAACGCTATGAACATCGGCTATCAATTTTCATTGGAAACCATTCGTAATAACAAATTGGTATACAAACTTAAAACAGATAAGATAACGTGGGATTCAACAAAGAGTTCCTGGCATGTAGACGTATACTCTGAGCGTCAAATTATAAATGGTAAAGAATCCTATAAAGAAGGCATCGGCAAAAATCTCAAACTTAACCTTAATCCTAAAGACTTTGGAAACAATTACATGCTCCAATCCACTTTCACGCTTCCTGACCTCATTCGGTACATTCATGAACTGGAAGATAAAGGAGCTGAAAATATAAATGTCTATCAAGTAGAGAAATACGAAAGGATGACCTACCCCTTTGCGGTAATTATTCTCACGATGATCGGAGTCGTTGTTTCTGCCAGAAAATCCAGGGGTGGAACAGGGTTTCAGGTAGCTTTTGGGTTTATCCTGGCTGCGATATACGTCCTTATGGTGATCGTAAGTAGAAATTTTGCCAACGTAGGGGATATTACTCCGCTTGTAGCCGCCTGGATACCAAATATATTGTTCACGCTGATCGGTTTTCAGATGTACCGAACTGTACCGAAATAGTCGAAAAAAACCAGATAAAAAAAGGAACGATTATTGTAAAAAAACGATTATTAAACTAAGTTTGCAGAATCGTTTCAAAATGAAAAGCATTAATATAAACATCGACCTAATATTTTCTTCACATACCCTATGTGCAAGAAGTAATTTCCCTTTTTCTCCCAGGCCTTAGGCCGCTGTAATACTCTTTTGCCTACGTAGCAAAAACCCACAATTTCATTACCCCAACAACAATTTATTAATAATTGAACTAAATATTTATTTTCTTTTAATCACTGTTAACTGAAAATGTCTGAGATAAGTGTACAAATTGCCGGTCAACAACATATATATCTAGCAGAAGCTATTTGTAAGGAAATGGAAGAAAGCGCCAAAGTGCGTGGAACCGGTATAGCCAAAAGAGACCCTTCTTACATTTGTAAAAAAATGGAAGAAGGCAAAGCCATTATTGCTGTAACCAACGATGGGAGATTTGCCGGATTCTGTTATATAGAAACATGGGGCCACGGCAACTATGTTTCCAATTCAGGGCTTATTGTAGTTCCCGAATTCAGAAAATACGGACTGGCTACAAAAATAAAAAAGAAAGCTTTCGAACTAACTCGTGCTAAATACCCTGATGCTAAACTCTTCGGACTTACCACCAGTGCAGCAGTAATGAAGATCAACTCTGAATTAGGTTACCGTGCGGTAACATTCGGAGAGCTTACTGATGACGAAGACTTCTGGAAAGGATGTCAGGGATGCATCAACTATCCGATCTTAGAAAGCAAGGATAAAAAAATGTGCTTCTGCACCGGAATGCTTTACGACCCAAAAGAAAAAGAAGCCGAAAAGTGGGACTTTATAAAAAAATCATCCCTATACGAAAGATGGAAAAAATTAAAAACCAATAAACTGTTTAATTGGTTTCAGAGTAAAGAAGAAAAGAGTACCACTAGAATTACAATGATATGAAAAAAAAATTAGTACTAGCCTTCAGCGGCGGCCTTGATACTACTTACTGCTTGAAATACCTGACCGAGGACAGAGGGTTTGATGTGGATACTGTAATCGTTGACACTGGCGGTTTTACCAAAGATGAATTAGCAGACATTGAGAAGAAAGCTTACGAACTTGGCGTAACAAAACATACTTGTGTAGATCAGGTTAGTAATTATTATGATAACTGTATCAAGTATATGGTTTATGGAAACGTATTAAAAAACAATACTTATCCGCTTTCTGTTTCTGCAGAAAGAATGTTCCAGGCACTTGCCATTGCTGAATATGCAAAATCAGTAAACGCTGATGCTGTGGCGCATGGCTCTACTGGCGCTGGCAATGACCAGGTACGTTTTGATATGGTCTTCCATATTTTAATTCCAGGTATAGAAATCATCACTCCCATCCGAGACAACAAACTTTCACGCGAGGCAGAAATAGAATACCTAAAAGCAAAAGGTGTAGTGCGCGACTGGACAAAAGCAGCTTACTCCATCAACAAAGGAATTTGGGGAACTTCAGTAGGTGGTAAAGAAACGCTTACTCCGGATGGTTATCTTCCGGAAGCTGCATGGCCAACACAAGTAACCAAATCAACCCCTGAAGAAATCAGCCTTGATTTTGAAAACGGAGAATTGGTTGGAATAAACGGAACTCGCGCTGCAAGTCCTGTAGCTGCTATTCTTTGGCTAAGAGAAATTGCTGCTCCATTCGGAATAGGGCGTGACATACATGTTGGCGACACAATCATTGGCATTAAAGGACGTGTAGGCTTTGAAGCTCCGGCTCCGCTTATTATTATCAAAGCACATCATCTTTTAGAGAAACATACACTTACCAAATGGCAAATGTACTGGAAAGATCAATTGGCTAACTGGTATGGAACCCTTCTTCACGAAGGACAATACTTAGAGCCGGTAATGAGAAATATTGAAACATTCTTAACAGACAGTCAGAAAAGCGTAACGGGATCTGTAAGAGTGCAACTTTCTCCATACAACTTCTATCTTATGGGAATAAAATCCCCTTACGATATGATGTCCTCAAAATTTGGCACCTACGGAGAGATGAATAATACCTGGAGCGGAGAGGATGTGCGTGGATTCTCTAAGATTCTTGCAAATCAGGCAATGTTTCATGGATTGGTAAATCAGGATAATAAATAATTATGAATTATGAATTATGAATTTTAAGTTTCTAATTCATAATTCATAACTTAAAATTCAACATTACAATGATTAAAGTCGGAATAATAGGAAGCGCAGGATATACAGGAGGAGAACTAATAAGACTATTAGTATTCCACCCTGAAGCATCAATTGTTTTTGCTCACAGCAACAGCAATGCGGGCAACCCAGTCTCACAAGTACACACAGACCTTCTTGGTGTAACCGATCTGAAATTTTCCGAATCCCTTTCCAAAGAGATTGATGTTTTATTCTTATGCGTAGGCCATGGCGATGCCGCAAAATTTATTGAAGGTAACGTTGACTATTTCAAAGATTCCAAATTTAAAATAATTGACTTAAGTCAAGATTTCAGACTTACAGAAAAAAACAAAACTTATAACTTAACACTAAACACTCAAAATTTCATTTACGGTTTAGCGGAGTTACAAAAAGGAAAAATCAAAAAAGCACAATACATCGCCAACCCTGGCTGTTTTGCAACTTGTATTCAACTTGGCATTTATCCTCTTGCAGCAAAAGGATTGATCAAAGATGAAATTCACGTTTCTGGCATTACTGGTTCTACGGGAGCCGGACAAAGTCTTTCTTCCACTTCACACTTCAGTTGGAGAAATAACAATTTCTCTATCTACAAAGCATTTACCCATCAACATCTGAAAGAAATTACTCAAAGTCTGAAACAACTTCAGCCTGGTTTAGACAAAGCAATTAACTTCATTCCTTTCAGAGGAGATTTCACTCGCGGCATTTATGCAACCATCTATACCAAGTATGATGGTACTATCGAAGAAGCTTATAAAATCTATGAAGACTATTATGCAGGACATCCTTTTACGCATATCTCAAAAGTAAATCCTGATTTAAAACAAGTCGTGAATACCAACAACACGATTATCTATTTGGAAAAACACGACAATAAATTATTGATCGTAAGTATGAACGATAACTTACTGAAAGGGGCGTCGGGGCAAGCTGTTCAGAATATGAATCTAATGTTTGGTCTTGATGAAACAATGGGATTAAGATTAAAGGCAGCTTCTTTTTAACTTAAAATTCAACATTCATAATTTAAATTATAATGCTATGAAACTATTCGATGTCTACCCTCTTATTAATGTTGAACCCGTAAAAGCACAAGGCTCTTACCTTTGGGATAAAAATGGTATCAAATACCTGGACCTTTATGGCGGACATGCTGTTATTTCTATTGGTCATACCCACCCACATTACGTAAAAAGAATTACGGAGCAATTAAATAAAATTGCTTTCTATTCCAATTATGTAATTATTTCTCTGCAAGATGACCTTGCAAAATTATTAGGTGAAGTTTCTGGCAAAACAGATTATCAACTTTTTCTTTGCAATTCCGGAGCAGAAGCAAATGAAAACGCTTTAAAACTTGCTTCTTTCCACAATGGAAAGAAAAAAGTAATCGCTTTCAAAAAAGGTTTTCATGGGAGAACGTCTTTAGCCGTAGCCGCTACAGACAATCCTGCTATTATAGCCCCTATCAATCAAACAGACAATATTATATTTCTTCCTTACAACGATGAACAAGCATTGGAAGAAGCTTTCAAACAACATGGAAATGAAATTTCTTCCGTTATTGTAGAAGGAATTCAAGGTGTAGGTGGAATTTATGTTGCAACCGAATCCTTCCTTAAAAAAATTAGAACGCTTTGTAATCAATACAATGCTGTTTATATAGCCGACGCTGTGCAGTGCGGCTATGGTCGAAGCGGAAAATTCTACTCACACGACTTTGCGGGTGTTAATGCAGATATATACTCTATGGCCAAAGGCATGGGAAATGGATTCCCTATTGGCGGGATTTCTATTGCCCCACATTTGAAACCAAAACATGGAATGTTAGGAACCACCTTCGGAGGCAATCACCTAGCTTGTGTTGCGGCTCTGGCTGTTCTCGAAGTAATGAAAGAAGAAAAAGTAATGGAGAACGCCACTTATATTGGAAATTATTTAATAGGTGAGTTAAAGAAGGTAGCAGGCGTAAAAGAAGTACGCGGAAAAGGATTGATGATTGGAATAGAATTAGAATTCCCCTGCGCTGATGTACGCAACAGCCTAATCTTCGACCATAAAATATTCACCGGTTCTTCTTCCGATAAAAATACAATGCGATTATTATCTGCTTTAAATCTGCAAAAACAAGAGGCTGATTTCTTCCTAAATGCATTCAAAGAAGTCATGTCAAAAATGTTAGTTAAATAAACGACCCATGAGAAATTTCACTACCGTTACTGATGTTGTAGATCTAAATGCCCTGATAAAAGAAGCATTAGACTTAAAGAAAAATCCTTATGCACACAAAACATTGGGGGTTAATAAAACATTAGGCCTGATATTTTTGAACCCAAGCTTACGCACACGTTTAAGCACACAAAAGGCTGCACTAAATTTAGGCATGAATGTAATGGTCATGAACATGGACAAAGAAGGCTGGGCGCTTGAAACAGAAGATGGAATTGTAATGAATCAAAATACAGTAGAACATATAAAAGAAGCCGCTGCTGTGATGGGTCAATACTGCGACATTGTTGGAGTGCGCTCTTTCCCAAAACTTATTGATCGTGATGATGATTACTCAGGAGACTTCTTTAAAAAATTTATAAAATATTCTGGTGTCCCAATTGTAAGTTTAGAAAGCTCCAAACTTCATCCTCTTCAGTCTTTTGCTGATGTTTTAACAATAGAAGAAACCAAAAAAGTGGCAAGACCAAAAGTTGTGCTAACCTGGGCGCCTCATATAAAATCATTACCTCAAGCAGTACCGAACTCATTTGCAGAATGGATGAATGCATACGATGTTGATTTCGTAATTACACACCCGAAAGGATATGACTTAGCGAAAGAGTTTAGCGGCAAAGCTAAAATTGAATACAACCAGACTAAAGCATTAGAAGGTGCGGATTATATTTATGTAAAAAACTGGTCATCCTACGAAGACTATGGAAAGGTCCTTTCTATGGACAGCAACTGGATGATGACAAATGAAAAATTGAAAAATACGAACAACGGAAAAGTAATGCACTGCTTACCGGTTCGTAGAGGTATTGAATTGGCTGATGAAATATTAGATGGGCCAAATTCTCTCGTAGTGCAGGAAGCAGGAAATCGATTATGGAGTGCACAGGCAGTGTTGAAGAAAATATTGGAGTCGAATTTTTAGAAAGTTAAGTTCAAATGGAGAAATTATACATAATCAAAATAGGTGGGAATATAATCGACAATGAAAATGCGTTGAATAAATTTTTATCAGACTATGCATCCCTTTCTTCAAAAAAAATACTTATCCATGGTGGCGGAAAAGTTGCCACAGACATTAGTGCAGGCCTTGGTATCGAAGCCAAAATGGTTGACGGAAGAAGAATTACAGATGCCGAAACCTTAAAAATTGTCACCATGGTTTATGGTGGCCTTATCAATAAAAACATTGTGGCTTCGCTTCAATCCAAAAACTGCAATGCCATTGGTTTAACAGGCGCAGATGCCAATATTATTAAATCAACTAAACGACCAGTGAAAAATGGTATTGATTATGGCTTTGTTGGTGATGTTGAAAAGGTGAATGAAGAAATACTTACAAGTCTAATTAAATCGGGACTCTACCCTATAATCGCCCCGCTCTCGCATGATGGCAATGGCAATATGCTCAATGTGAATGCTGACACAATGGCTTCTGTCACCTCTGTCGCTTTATCAAAACTATTTGAAGTTCACTTAATTTATTGTTTCGAATTAAAAGGTGTACTCGAAAATTTTGAAGACAAAAATTCTGTTATTTCAGAAATCACTCAATCCAACTATTCAACATTAAAAGAAAAAGGAGTTATCTCTAAAGGTATGATTCCAAAACTAGACAATTCTTTTGATGCAATAAATCTAGGTGTTACCTCTGTAAGAATCTGCCATGCGGATGACCTCGTGAGCATTATTAATAAAGAAGAACCACTGGGAACGGTATTAAAAAAATAACTCCTCATATTTTTAATATTTCAATCTCCACTCTCCTGTTAAAATGTCTAAGGACTTCGTCGTTATTATCAACGATAGGCTGCGTTTCACCCATACCTTTGAATTGAATACGTTTAGCTGAAATACCTTCAAGAATTAAATACTTCCTTACCTCTTTTACTCTGTCCAACGACAGTTGCATATTTTTTTTATCATCCCCGGCATTATCCGTATGACCAATTAGTTTTATCTCCATCGTAGGATTTTTCTTCATCAAATCCACCAATTGATTCAACTCAACTTTTGATGTGTCTTTTAAAATATATTTTGACTGTTCAAACAAAACATTCTTCAAAACCACTTTAGCGCCCACTGCTATTGGGGTAAGATTGATATCTAAATCAACAATTGTTTTCCCTACCAGGTCAGTGGTTGATGCATTAGGAAAATAGTGCAGCTTATTAACCTTCATGACAATTTTATCACATGGAAAACCTATTAATCTATAAAACCC
>JANYCO010000373.1 GCA_025360235.1 Cytophagales bacterium | reverse complement strand
CGCAAATTATAGTCAAGTATATTAATTGCTTCTTGCTTACAAAGAGTGTCTGTAATCTGGAATAAGGATTCCACTCTTCTGTCAAAACTCCTGATCATTACGTCGGCACTTCCTCCGAATACTTTAGGATTTCCATTGTTGTGAAAATAATACACTCTGCAATGCTCAAGGAAATTTCCTACAATCGATTTTACAAAAATATTTTCACTCAATCCTTTCCTTCCGGGACGAAGACAACACATCCCGCGAATGATCAACTTTATAGACACTCCTGCCTGAGAGGCTTCGTAAAGTGCGTTGATCGTTTTCATATCCTGAAGGGAATTTATTTTTATTGCAATTCCGCTTGGCAATCCATTTTTTGCATTTTCAGCTTCTTTATTAATCAGATTGATCAATTTATTACGCATATCCCCCGGAGAGGTCAATAAATACTGATATACATCCGGTTTTGAATGTCCTGTAATTACGTTAAAGAATTCATTAACGTCGTGTGCATAAATCTCATTGGTGGTTAATAAACTGATATCCGTATAAAGACGTGCAGTATCCTCATTATAATTTCCGCTCGACATATGTACATAACGCGTCACCTTGCTGTCAGGCTCCCTACGCACAATCATCATCAACTTGGTATGGGTTTTTAATTTATTTATTCCATACACCACAAAACAACCTCCTTTCTGAAGACGCTGGCCTTCGTTAATATTATTCTCTTCATCAAAACGTGCCTGCACTTCAAATAATACTGAAACGTGTTTTCCATTTTCGGCAGCTTTTAAAAGAGCATTGGTAATCCTTGATTTTTTTGCGAGACGATAAATGGTAATTTTTATGGCCAACACATTCGGATCAACGGAAGCTTTTTCCAACATGTCTACAACTAAATGCATGTTGTTATAAGGCTGATGTAAAAGAACGTCGTTTTTCTTGAGGTAATCAAAAATATCAACGTCTCCAATGTTTGGAAAACTTATAGGTTTAACCGGTGTATGCGCCACATACAACATTTTTTTAAACTCACTGTGATTAATGATTTGCCAGAATCCTGTAAAATCAATCAATGCTTCATTCTCAAAAACATTATAACTATCTATCTCATATCGTCCTTTTAGAATATCCATCATCCATTGAGAATATTCCGGATCTACTTCTATCCTTACAACCCTTGCTGTTTTCCGTGATTTTAATTTTTTTGTAATTTCTTCAATATATTGTTCTTCAATATCATCACTTTCTTCCAACGTAAAATCTCCGTTTCTGGTAATTCTAAATGTACTGATACTGATGACTTCGATATTACGATAGAGTTTATGAATATTCCATTTAATAATTTCTTCTATAGGAATAAATAAAATTTTATCTTCCCTATAGATCTCATAAAACCTGGGTAGATTCTGAGGAACAGGTACGAAAGAAAGGCGTTTGTCATTTTCTTTTCCGGCATCCGACAGACGTGTGATTACACCTAGAGTGAGCAATTTATTAATCAAGGTTGGAAACGAGTGATAACTATCATAGGCCATTGGAGTAAGCATTGGATAGATCGTATTCCTGAAGTATTCTTCGATCAAATAAATTTCTCCTTCGTCAAGATCTTCCTTTTTGGCAATTATAAATCCATTTTTTTCGAATTCCGGCATTAATGTGCGGGATAAATAATCGATCTGATGGTTATAAAAATTATGAATTTCATTAAGCAAAACCTTCTTGAAAGGTACTTCTCTAAGGCCTGAATTATCGGTACGTTCTTTTCCGTAATCTAAATAGTTATATAAACTCCCAACCCTGATCTGAAAAAATTCATCCAGATTCGAAGACGTTATGGCCAAAAATTTCAGTCGTTCTAAAATATTCCGATCCGTATTTTTTGCCTGGTCCAGAACTCTTGTGTTAAAATTTAACCAACTTAAATCTCTACTGATGTAATTACTCTCTAAGAGTAGATTTTTTTTCTTAACTGACATAACCTATTGTTTCTATGAAAATCCAAAAGGGTTCATGTTATTGAACCCTTTCAGCAATAATTTATACAAACGTACAAAAAGCAATTTTGTTTTACTAAACATCTACTCTTGCATACTTCGCATTTTTCTCTATAAAATCCCTTCTTGGTGCTACTTCATCGCCCATAAGCATCGAAAACAGGTGATCTGCCTCAGCAGCCGATTCTATACTTACTTTTTTAAGAGAACGGGTTTCAGGATTCATGGTTGTTGCCCAAAGCTGCTCAGGGTTCATCTCTCCAAGACCTTTGTAACGCTGAACACCAACATTTTCCTCTTTTCCGTCCTTAGCCAATTCTTTAACAGCCAATTCCCTTTGCTCTTCATTCCAGCAGTATTTCTCCTGTTTCCCTTTCTTAACTAAATAAAGAGGAGGTAATGCTATGTATACATAGCCATTATCAATCAAATCCCTCATATAACGGAAGAAGAAGGTAAG
>JANYCO010000318.1 GCA_025360235.1 Cytophagales bacterium | reverse complement strand
CGTATTCAACTTATTCCCTCCATTTAAAACCGTAGGAAAAATTATTCCTTATCCTTACTAACGATTATCAATTAAGCTGTAAACTTATTTCAGGACAAGACAGTGCAGGGATATTGCAGATAGTTCTTCTAATTTTTCTTTACCGTTGAAGACGTAGCTGTTGCTTAGTTAATAAACTTATTTTAGGACAAGACAAACTGATCGTTTAAATTCACATTAGTGTTGCATAGAAGCAGTGTCTGGTGAGACACCAGCCACGGGTGAAGATAATTTCGGATTATACATCCTCATACCATAGTCTTGGTATCCATCTTCAGGATCCACTTCTTTACCATTAAATCCATACCTGTAGCCACTGCCGTGGTATCCACGTCCTTTCATTTCGCTTCCGAAGGCATAATAGCCAATAAGAGAAAGAACGGAAGATGTATAAAATTTATACTAAGCAAATATCAAACTAACACGTTTCCCTAACCCTTCTTCAAAAATCCTGTATAGGGTAGATAGTTGTATATCGCATTTACCATTTTCAAGTCTGGAAATATAGCTCTTTTTAGTTCCCACTTTAACTGCAAGCTCTTCTTGAGTTAGATTAGCTTTTTGCCTTTCATTTTTCAGAGTCTCACTTATTACAAAATACTGAGCTTTGGTCTCAAAATCATCACGTTTTTTTGCTCCAACTTTTCCATATTGGATATCTAAGAGTTCATTGAAATTCTTAGCTTTTTTTATTGCTTCTGCCTTTTTCATCTTGTTTCTGTTTTAGAGCGATGTAATCTTTTTTCAACTTTAATGCTAAATCAATTTCTTGTTTCGGAGTCTTCTGGGTTTTCTTTTGAAATGCGTTAAATAATACCACAATATTCCCCTTATCAAAACAACAGAAGATTCGATAAATATCACTGCCAACTTCAACCCTTATTTCATATAATCCGTCTGTCCCTTCCAAATGCTTTAGAAATTTTTCAGGAACTTTATCTACTGTTTGGATAAGTTTAAAGACATAACCTATTTTCTCTTTCACCTTATCATTGACTTTTATATAAAAGTCTTGAAAATGGTGCCCATGAAATATGATTTGCCTTTCTTTTACCACACTCAAAGATAACTTTTAAGTTAACAAAAAGCAATCTTATTTGGTTCAAATTTTTTCATATCCGAATAATTCGTACTTTAATATCAGATTTCCTCTGAAACCGACCTCATTTGACACGAAAAACATACCACTCAAACCTTAAGCTTATTTTCACTTTGGACATTGCCAGAAAAATATTACCTGTTAATTTTCTAAGCACAATCCCCAAAAGCAATGTTCACCGTTGGAAAAATCTTAAGGAAGATGATTTCTATGGCTACCAGTATGCTTCACTATTGACAAAGGAAATGAATGACCTTCAACTTATCTATGATGAAACTAATTCCTTCTACCGAAAACAATTTTGTTGCTTCCTCAGACTTAGAACTTCAATAATAAAATTATTCACCCCAAACGAATGGCACAAAATTCTTAGAAATAATAAGGCGAAAATAATAGATACACTCGAAAGAATTAAAAACATTATACCCATTTCAACAGCTGCAAGACTGCTCAATATCTCAACTAAAACATATTATAACTGGATTGTAGAAGTCAGGTATAAATGCGAATATTCACCTTTGAAGCTTTGTACTAAAAGGTTTCCTGGACAAATTTCTCAATCCTCAATTATTGAGATGAAAAAACTACTTACCGCCACTTCATTGTTGCACTGGCCTCTTGCTTCTGTGTGGGCCGAAGGAATAAGAAAAAGACTCATAGCATTCTCCCTTCCTACTTTTTACCGTTACAATAGAATCTTAGAGATCCGAAAATCTATCTCCTTCAAAAAAGATCATAAAAATAATGCCCCCGTAGCAACCCATCCAAACCAATACTGGCATGCTGACGTTACTATCTTTACTACCCGTAATGGTGTGAGACATTACATCTATCTGATCATAGACAGGTACTCACGAAAAATTCTGGCATGGAATGTTTCTACTAAACTCTCCGCTTCTCTCAGGCTTCTATCTATAAAACAGGCGCTGGTACTTGCTTCCATAAGCAATATAAAAGTGAGCATAGCTCTTATTGTAGATGGTGGGGCTGAAAATAACAACAATATAATACATGATTTTATCGCTTCCTCTCAAATAAATATTCATAAAAAAATAGCCTTAAAAGATGTC
>JANYCO010000274.1 GCA_025360235.1 Cytophagales bacterium | reverse complement strand
GTTTTCTTTAATTTTTAAATTCAGTTGTTCGCGTAGAATGCCTTTGTCAACAGGAAGAGGGTAGGTATTTATAGTAAGATTTTTTGGCGAAGGACCTAACAGGTATACTATAACAAGTAAAATAAAAATTCCTGATGTCCATTTTAGATAATTCATAGTAGAGTTTATGGTATGTTAGTTACTAAAAAAAATAAACTTTTAAAAATAAGAATATTATGATTTTGTTAATTATATCAACTAAGTGTGGGTAGGTTATATTTTAAATTTTAGCAATTTTGGGTATATTCGCAAAAAATATCTATGAAAAAATTGCTTATTATACTTGTGTTAGCATCTTTAGTTTCTTGCGAAAATATTGGTGGCAAAAAAATTACCAAACAAGAATTGGGTGATTCCTTATGGCCTTTCAGTGTTGATGAAGGAATTTTGGGATGTGATAATGACGGTGCGATCTACTTTGAATATGATGACAAGAAATATCCGATCAATAATAAAGCTAAGGCTATTTATACTAATGATATAAATGAAATCTGGCTATTGGACGATGAATTGAACAAAACTGAAAAGGCACAAATTTGGCGGAAAAGCCTAAGTAAGGTTTTAGAATTTGGTAAAAAGGAGTGCAAATAATAAGGGTAATCAAACGCCTTTGATAATGGTTACTTAAAATAATATAGGGTAGCTTTTTTTATCTTCAATAAACTTATTTTTTATACTATTGATTTTTAACAGTTTATTTTATAGTCCTGAAATAATAGTTAAAAAATTTGTTACGTAACTTAAAAGTTACGTATATTTGTGTAACCGTTAAGTTACGTATTATGCAGAAAGAAATTAAGCACACTTGGTTTTTCAACCAACCAAAACAGGAGGTTTGGGAGTATTTAACCAAACCAGAACTAATAGAACAATGGCTGATGAAAACAAATTTTCAGCCAATAGTAGGGCATAAATTTTATTTTATCGGAGAATGTGATGGTGATGGCAAAGCCGCTGCGCAATGCGAAGTGTTGGAAATAATACCTTATACCCAACTCTCCTATTCATGGCGAACCAATTCAATTAAGGACAATAAATCCTACAACTCAAAAGTAGTCTGGACACTTACACCAAAAGAAAACGGAACGGAATTACAATTAATACATAATGGTTTTACTGCATTGGAAGACGTTATTGCTCACAACGATGGTTGGACAAGAATAGGAAACAAAATGTTTAAATTTTCAAATGCGATAAAAAATGACAACACAAACGCTTGATATATTTCAGGTAATTGCCGACCCAAGCCGCAGGCAAATGATGCAGCTACTTTCAAAAGATAGCATGACGATAAATGCCTTGGCTGAAAATTTTGATATGAGCCGACCTGCAGTTTCAAAACACATAAAAATAATGTACAATGCAGGCTTCATTTCCATTAAAGATATTGGCAGAGAACGTCATTGCACTTTGAAAAAAGACGGCTTTAACGAGTTACAGGATTTCATCAACTACTTTGACAAATTCTGGATAACTAAACTTAAAAAATTAGAAACCATTTTAAATAATAGATCAAAATGAAAAATTTAAACAGTTGTATTACTAAATCTTAAATTATGAAAAAATTTACATGTAAGGAAATTATGAATAATGAAGGCGGATGTGATATGGAGTTTTCCGGAGATGAGGCCATGGATGTGGCAAGTCAGTGCGGTAAACATGTTGCCAGCTCAACCGACGACGCGCACAAGCCGATGCGGGAAATGATGTTGAACCCTAATCACACACAAGAAGACCGTGAAAAGTGGTTTATGTGGTTCCAGGGAGAATGGGATAAAAAAAAGGAAATTTAATTTCAACTTTAACTTTAACTTTAAAACTATGAAAAAACAACAAGACTTCAGCTATAGCCTTACAGTAAGGGCTTCAGCAAAGGAAACAATGAAAAAAATCAGCCAGGTTAATTTATGGTGGGCAAAAAACTTCGGAGGTAAATCTGGCAAACTAAATGATGAATTTTCTGTATACTTTGGAGATGATACTTACGTAAATTTTAAACTTTCCGATGTTATTACAGACAAGAAAACCATCTGGTTGGTAACCGACTGCAATCTCGGTTGGATAGAAGATAAGAAGGAGTGGAAAAACAACGAAGTTATCTGGACTGTGATTGAGAAAGACGGAAAAACTAAGATTGATTTTGTTCATAAGGGCATGACACCGGATAGCGAATGTTATGAAAGTTGCAAACCCGGATGGACACATCACATCAAAGATAGTCTTGTAAAACTAATTGAGGACGGCAAGGGTTTTCCAGAATAATTAATTGCACCACCGTGCTAGTTTAAGAAACGTCATTTTTCGCCCTTGGAGCTTTTCTCCAACCAAGGGCGAAGATTATATTGGTAATTTAAAAGAAGTGAAGGAGTCTAAAGTAGCGCGAGGTTCTCGACATTCCCTTTATATCAACAGAACGTATTTTGGTTTGTATTCAATCCTTAGCGACTTGAAAGCAGAAATTTATTCAGGGTTGAATAGGGTGAGCGAAGTGGTGAAGTAATTATATAGAAGGTAGGTTTCATAGTTAACAAAGTTGTTTGTGAGACACAAACAAGGGCAACGGTCACATTTATTATTTTTCAACTATGACTGGTGTCAATCACCTAACCATCTTTCAATCAATTATTTTCCCTTGCTTGTCAATCTTCTTTTCCACTGGAGCTTTAATATCTCCGGTAGTGACAATGGAAATTCCATTTACAAAGTCGGTGGCGCTGTGATAAACAGGACTTATAACTGTCTTGCCCGTTCTGTCAACGAAGCCATATGTTTTTAAACTCCATCCCTGGTTTTTGGAAATACGCAGCAAACCCTCACGATAATCTCCGGGAGCTTCCTCCCCATTGTATAATATAAAAATACATTCTCCTTTTTTGTTGATGACAATCTTGTGATCAATGACAGCTAAACTTTCAGAGAAATGATAAGGTATAGGTAAATAATCAGTCATAATAGAAAGAAACAAACTGTCTCCAAGAGGTTCATTGTAGACCATAGAAAAAGATGTCCATGTATGTGAATCTATACTCTTTGGCAAAAGATATTCTTTGCCTTTCAGATCTACGAGTCCGTCTAGTCTATTTCCTGAACGGGAGAAAAAGAACATGCCTTCTGTAATGTTAGATAGTGTATGGTATTTTGGTGGAATAATTTCTTTTCCTGTGCTATCTATAATTCCTTTTAGTCTATCACGCGTTACAATAGCGTAACCATTTTTGAAAACCCGGCCAGCATCATATCTATAGGGAGTGATAAGATTGTCAGCAGAAGTGCCATAAGCAACACAACGCCAGTTTGCAAGTAAGTATAATTTTTTTTGATAATGTAGACAGCGGGCGATTCTTTTAACAGGCGAACTGTCTTGTAAAACAAAAGTAACAGTATCACGAGTTGGTCTTTGACCTAAAATAATCCCTGGAAGCAATAAGAGAAAAAAGGAAAGCGTTTTCATATTTACAAAATAGGAAAAAAATTTCGTTGGCGCAAGTGAGTAAACAGAAATCGTGTACGGAATATTTGTTTACCACTCTTTATTATTTTCCACTCTTGTAGGAACTTTTCTCCTGCAAGCGTTTCCTGTTGCTCCTAAGCTGAAAATAATTTCTAAAATTAGTTTACAAAAACAATCTCAATCTTCGTAGAAACATGTTGTAAAGCTCCTATAACGGCGGAAATATAGTGTTGCATAGTAACTAAATTGTTTGTGAGAAACGAACAACGGCGCAAAAAGATAGTCTTGTAAAACTAATTGAGGGCAGCAAGGGTTTTCCTGAATAATTAATTGTACCACCGAGCTAGTTTAAGAAACGTCATTGCGAGAAGCGTTTCCGCCTTTGGTGGATTGGCGACAAAGCTTACACCGTGTTTGTCTGGCAAAACACAAATTAAGTCGCCCTTAGCGTAATTGCGTTTAATATTTTACTTGGGTAAATTTTCATTTTTTGCTAGCACATAACGAGTGTATATAAGTGAATTTAAATGCCCTCACCGTATCATTAAGTGGTAACTGAAAGCTAAGGTAAACGAGAATGGGCCACCTCAATAGGTTCTTTTCCTCTGGTAATGAAATCTCTTTTGCTAAATTAGTCGTGTGTCTTTTGTAATTGAAATTGCTTCAATATTTCGCTGATAGCTCCATATTAGGTTGTCAAGTTTTTTAGGAGTGATATTAAATCCTTTTAGGTTTAATTTATCCGAAACAGCTGTAAGAATTAATTGACAATCCTCTAAACTTAATTTTGTTCCTACAATATTTTCTAAAAAACGAATAATCATTCTGTCAGGTTTTATAAGGTCATCTGAGCCCGCAAGCATAAAAAAATACTTTAAGGAGATTCCGCTTTTCTGTCCTGGTATTTCTTTTATTTCCTTTTCGAATTGTTCGTTATTCAGGATTTCACTAATATCACCTAATTTTTCTATTTTAAATTTTTGCAACACTTTTAAAAACAATATAACGGCTTCAGATTTTAGAATACCATTGTTTGTAGAAGTCCTTTGACGGTTTTGATAAATATTTTCAGTTAAATGTTTTATTGTTTCTCCCTCCATTAATTTTAAGAAATGCGAAGTTGTCAGTTCATTATTCTTTGAAAATTTGTTGAGTTTGTAATGATCGCAAAAACGGTTGATAGTATTTTGAACACCTTCATACTTTACCCCAATTGAAAATATAGAATCTATAACACATAATGATAAGTGTCCATAATTGTATTCTTCTTGGAGTTTAAAATCCTTTTTGTCCACAAAAATTTCGTTACAAAAAGTTGAAATTTTTTCAATAATTTCTGTATTCATGTCAGTCTTTATAAAATGTTACCTAATAAATGTATTTCGATGGGGGTTTAATCTGATCCATTCCCTTCGTAGTAATGTGTGTGTTTCTGTTGTTTTAAATCTAAATAATACTTTTTCAGAAAGCAAAGTCATCCTGTCTTTTGTTTATTGAAAAAAAATGCTTTACTACCTATATTAGATCCCTATGGATGAAATATCTCTAAACTAACGGCTATGGCATCTTGTCCGTGCCTTCTATAAAGAAACATTCTGTTTTCGTCTCTACTCGAAAATCTGCAACTTACTATTAACCGAGACGCATTATGATGCGTCTCTACGATTTTACCCTTGCTGGCGTCCGCCAGCAAGGACTTGTTTTTTACCCCCGTTTGACCAACAACACTACATTCTCCACATGATGGGTATGTGGAAACATATCCACCGGCTGCACCGCCTTCACTTCATACATTGAATCAAGCAAACTCAAATCGCGGGCTTGTGTGGCAGGATTACAGCTTACATAAACAATTTTTGGAGCGGCTATGGAAAGCAATGTATTAATCACGTCTTCGTGCATACCTATACGTGGAGGGTCAGTGATAATAACATCGGGTTTTCCGTTTTCTTCTATAAACTTTTCCGTAAAAACATCTTTCATATCGCCAGCATAAAAGACAGCGTTCTTAATATTATTTACTTCTGCATTTATTTTAGCATCTTCAATCGCCATAGCTATGTGCTCCACTCCTACTACTAGCTTTGCTTTTCGAGCTACAAAATTCGCAATCGTTCCGGTACCTGTGTACAAATCATAAACCACTTCATTTCCGGTAAGACCAGCCATATCGCGGGTTATTTTATAGAGTTCGTAGGCTTGTTCAGAGTTGGTTTGGTAAAAAGATTTTGCACCAATTCTGAATCTTAAGCCTTCCATTTCTTCTTCTATATAAGGCTTCCCATGAACGGTAATTACCTCCTGATCAAAAATAGTGTCGTTGCCTTTTTTATTAATCACATAATTCAACGAACTGATCTCTGAAAATTTATTCTTTAAATGGTCCATCAGCAAATTGATCTTTTCTTTATCGTCCTCAAAAAACTGCACCATCACCATCAGGTCTCCTGTAGTACTGGTGCGAATCATAAGACTTCTCAGAAACCCGTGTTGATTTCTTAGATTAAAAAAAGCCCAGTCTCTCTCTTGTGCAAAATCTTTTATTGCCAATCGAATTGCATTAGACGGTTCCTTTTGTAAATAGCAGTGTTGGATATCGATTACTTTGTCAAATACTCCTGGCACATGAAAACCCAGAGCACTTTTTTGCAGAACAGTTTCTGATCTAATCTCTTCCAGTGTCAGCCATCTTCTGTCAGAGAACGTATACTCTAGTTTATTTCTATAATATTGCGTTGTAGCTGCTCCGAAAATTGGTTTTATTTCCGGCAAAGCAATCTTACCTATTCGTTCAAGATTATCTTTTACTTGTTTGGCTTTATAGAAAAGTTGTGTGTCATAATTGATGTGCTGAAGCTTGCATCCGCCACAAGTTCCAAAATGCGCACAGAAAGGTTCAACTCTTTCGGAAGAACGTTCATGGTAGTTTAAGACTTCTGCTTCCGCAAAATTCTTCTTGCTTTTATAAACTTTCAGGTCTATAACATCTCCCGGTGCAGTATATTCTGTAAAGATTACTTTACCGTCTACCCTTGAAAGGCACTTCCCTTCTGCTGCTAACTCCTCTATTCTAACCTTTTCTATTACAGGTTCAACTCTTCTTTTTGACATGAAAAAATTTGGCTTTTTTATTTTCGGTATAAATATCATAAATCTTTTTATGTTTGTATAATTTCTATCGATAAATCTATTCATGTCAAACCTTTTACTGACCATTATTTTCACCTCCTGGCTGCTTATTGCCTTTCGCGTATTCGATATTTATAAGGTAGACCATCTACAAGGCATTATTTTCAACTACATTATTTGCGCCTTGATGGGATTTTTTCTTTTTGATAACTATGTGAAAATTTCAGAAATAAGCACGCTCGATACCTGGATCATTTTAGCGGTAATTACGGGCACTTGTTTCATGCCTACCTTTTACCTGATGGCATACACTGTAAAGACCATAAGTGTCACCGTGTCCTCTATTGCCAGTAAAATTTCCCTGATCATCCCTGTTTCGGTAAGCATTCTTTATCTTAACAAAGACGCTAAGTTTAGCTTGTTAAATATTCTCGGACTAGTTCTTGGTTTAGCAGCCATCCTGATGAGCTCCATAAAAAAAGACACTGAAGCTTCTTCGGTTTCCATAAAAAGTCGTTTTGTCTATTTTCTTCCGGCACTGGTGTTTCTTGGCGGAGGATTGGTTGACGTATTGATCAACATCACCAACTACAATCATTTGCCCAGCGATAAGAGCAGCCTGTTTCCTTTCTTTGCCTTTTCTGCCGCTGCTTTTTCG